>CAJOOE010000153.1 GCA_905236145.1 uncultured Selenomonadaceae bacterium | reverse complement strand
TCCATTCTCTTTGCCAGGTAACCCTCGTTGTAAATTTCGCGAACCTGACCGGTCGCAAGTCCGATCTGATTTCCGTATGAACTGTAACCCTGTGCCGCACCGCGTGTAATTTTTTTCTGCGGAAGTTTTCCGGGCAGAGTTTCTTCAAAACTTTTTCGCGGATCCGCCGCACCTGTTACCCTCATGGCCTGGTAAACGTAAGCCCTGCCGCTCAAAGGATCTCTTATCGCACCGCCCAAGCAAGTAGCCGCACCGCCGAAAGGCTCAATTTCGGTCGGGTGGTTGTGTGTTTCGTTTTTGAACATGACAAGCCAATCTTCAGCCCGTCCGTCAACATTTGCACAAACATTTATACTGCAGGCGTTGATTTCTTCAGACTCGTCAAGCCCGGTCAAAATTCCGTCGCGTTTCAAAATTTTTGCGGCAATCGTTCCCATATCCATTAAGGTTACGGGCTTTTGATTTTCGCCGTAAAGCCGGGTACGCTCGTCAAGATAATTTTGCCAAGCCCGTTTTATTTCTTCGGAATATTTTCCTTCCGCAAAAGTCACTTCGTCCAAAATCGTCGTGAAAGTCGTATGCCGACAATGATCCGACCAATAGGTGTCGATGACCCGGAGTTCCGTAATTGTCGGCGGTCGGTTTTCTTCGTCGCGGAAATATGTTTGACAGAATTTCAAGTCGTCGAAATTCATGGCAAAACCGTTTTCCGTCAAAAAAATTTTCAGTTCGTCGTCGTTCAAAGTATTAAATTCGTAAAGCGTGTCAACGTCCGCCGGCTCGTCAATCTTCGTTTTCAAAGTTTCCGGCAGATCAAATCCCGCCTCCCGTGACTCGACGGCGTTTATCGAATAGGACTTGATTTTTGCAAAATCTTCGTCGGAAATTTCGCCGGCAAGGGAAATAACTTCTGCGGAATGAATCAAAGGACGTTCGCCGCCCGTGACAAGCTGAACACATTCGGCGGCTGAATCTGCACGTTGATCGAATTGTCCGGGCAAAAATTCGACGGCAAAAGTTTTTTTCCGGTCAACTTCTTCCGGCAATTCTTCAAAAATATCGTCAACATTCGGCTCGCGAAAAACCAAATCCCGCACTTTCAAAAAATCTTCGTCGCTCAAATTTTCGATATCGTAACGCACGAAAAGACGCAAATTTTCAAGTCCCCGCAAATTCAAAGTTTCTTGAAAATCTTCAAGCATTTGTTTCGCCGGAACATCAAAACCTTTTCGCTTTTCGACGTAAATTCTTTTAACCATAATCTCATCTCCGGTGTCGTATTTTTTTCTGACAGGATTTTAATTCTCTTTCATATCGAATAATCCTGCACATTTGTAAACGTTCAAAAAGTTTACCGACCGGGCGAAAAAAATTTTTTGTCGCGTCGATTTAAAGGAATATTTTCAAATTTTGCAGAATAGACGGAAATAAAAGCGTAAAGTTTTATTTTTGGGGAGGTTTTTGAAAATGGCCGTACACGTCCTTAATGAAGCGAGAAGATGCCTGCAATGCAAAAAACCGCTTTGCAGAATAAACGGTTGTCCGATTCAAACAAATATTCCGGAAATGATTCGCCTGTTTCTTGCCGGTGAGGCTTTCGAGGCGGGAAAAATGCTCTTTGAAAATAATCCGTTGTCGTTGGTCTGTTCCCTTGTCTGCGATCACGAACATCAATGCGAGGGCAACTGTATTCAGGGGAAACGGGGAGCGGCAATTCAAATTCCGAATATAGAAAATTATATTTCCGACGCTTACCTTGACCGGCTGGTGTTTGAGAAAAAGCCGGAGAACGGGCAGAAAGTTGCGATAATCGGCTCGGGACCGGCGGGAATAACGATAGCGATAAAACTTGCCGCACTCGGATATAAAATTACAATTTTCGAGCGTATGGACAAAATCGGCGGAATGATGCGTTATGCGATTCCGGCTTTCAGACTTCCGAAAATAATTTTGGATCGTTTCGGCAAAAAAATTCGCGAAATGGGAATACACGTCCGCCCGAATACTTCGATAGGCGGAGCACTCCATTTGGACGATCTTTTCAACGACGGTTACGACGCGGTATTTATCGGCACCGGCGTATGGCGGCCGAACAGGACGCATTGTAAGGGCGAATCTTTGGGCAACGTTCACTTTGC
Organism: uncultured Selenomonadaceae bacterium; assembly: GCA_905236145.1. Classification (GTDB taxonomy): domain Bacteria; phylum Bacillota; class Negativicutes; order Selenomonadales; family Selenomonadaceae; genus Quinella. Next base: position 3,516 of record CAJOOE010000153.1, on the reverse strand, counting down.
CATAGATTATCTCCAAAATCCGGAGGCATTTGATCTGGGTGATACGGTTGCCGTCATCGGTGCGGGAAATTCGGCGATAGACGTTGCAAGAACGGTTGTAAGAATGGGAAGTCGCAACGTCACCATTTACGCACGCCGGCAGAGAATTGCCGCAAGTCACCGGGAACTTGATTACGCCCAAGTTGACGGCATAGACATTCAGCAGGGCATGGCGATAACCGAATTTCGCGACGAAGGTCCGGTCTTTACGCCGAGAATTTACGACGAAGAAGGCAATCTCATTCGCGAAGAAGAGCCGGTACTTGTCCACGCAGACAGCACGATTATAGCGATAAGTCAGGGCCCGAAAGACAAAATCGTCAGCACGACGCACGATCTCAAAATAAATGAAAAAGGTTTGATTGTCGTTGACGAAAGCGGCAAGACGACACGCGAAGGAGTTTTCTCCGGCGGTGATGTCGTTGCCGGATCGAAAAACGTAGTCCTTGCCGTCAAATATTCAAAAATCGTCGCAACGGCTATGGACGAATATTTAACCGCCAAGAGAACCGGCAAGCCGGTCGAAAACATTTCCGAGGCGGGTTGGTGAAAAATTTTTTGGGGGAAGGATTGATACGAATGTTTAAACGCACAAATTTTTTTGTTTTGCTTTTGGGGTTGGTTTTATTTTTCGGCGAATGTGCGGAGGCAGGGCATTTGGAAGAAATTTCGGAGCGTGGAACGATAAAAATAGGAACGACCGGAGATTATCGCCCGATGTCTTATTTCAACGAAAAAACCGGAGAGTATGAAGGCATTGATGCGGAACTTTCAAAAATTATAGCCGATTCTCTCGGAGTGGAAATCGAATATGTAAAAACTTCATGGCCGACTTTGACGGCGGATACTTTGGCGGGAAAATTTGATATTGCACTCTGCGGAATTTCCCGCAATTATGTACGGGAAAAAATTATGGCGATGTCGGACGCTTACGGCACCGGACTTTTCGGCAAAACAATTCTCTGCCGCAAAAAAGACGCGAAAAAATTTAAAACTCTTGCCGATATAAACAAGCCGGAAGTTCGCGTTATGATAAATCCCGGCGGCACGAATGAAAAATTTGCCGCCGCGAATTTGAAAAATGCAAAGATAATCGTCTTTCAACAAAATGCAGAGATTCCCGCTCAAATTTCTGCCGGAAATGCCGACATAATGATAACGGAAACGGTTGAGGCTTTAAATTATATAAAACTTGACAAAAATTTGGCGGCTCCGCTCATAAACGAACCTTTTACCCGGCACTCCTGCGGCATTTTGATGCAAAAGGGGGATCAGGAATTTTTGAACTATATAAATTTCGTTCTCGCCGAACTTCGCATGGACGGGACACTTGAACGGCTTGAAAACAAATATTTGAAAAATTAAAAAGCCGTTTGAATTAAACAAACGACTTCAGATTTTCGATTTTCAAGTTTAAATCGCACGTTGAATTTTTCCGGAGCGAAGGCAACGGGTGCAAACGTTTACTCGTTTGACTTGACCGTCAACAACAGCACGAACGCGTTGAATGTTGGGTTTCCACTTGCGTTTTGTTTTCAAATGCGAGTGGCTGACATTCATTCCGGACATAACGCCTTTATGACAAACTTCACAATAAGCCGACATAATTTTCACTTCCCTTCAAAAATAACGGGCGAATTATAGCATAAAAAGTAAGCGGTTGCAAATTTTTTTTGCAAAGGAGAAAATTTTTTTGAAAACGGCAATAATCACCGGCGGCACTTCCGGCATAGGACTTGCGACGGCAAAAATTTTTTTGAAAAATAATTTCAACTGCGTTTTGGTCGGACGAAACCGGGAGAAATTCAATCGGGCGGCAAGGGAATTGTCTGCCGGCGTTGAATTTCTGCCCGGCGACGTGGGCAGAGTCGATGACTGCGAAAAAATTGTCGCGGAAACGGTAAAAATTTTCGGCGGCATTGATGTTTTGGTAAACAGTGCCGGAATTTATGAAGAAGGGGCAATCACTTCGACGGACGAAAAAACTTTCGACGAAATTTTTGCCGTCAATGTCAAGGGAACTTTTTTCATGATTAAAGCGGCGTTTGACGAACTTGCAAAAAGTCGCGGAACGATCGTAAACGTGGCAAGTGATGCCGGTATTCGCGGAAATTATTTCTGTTCCGCATATTCGGCAAGCAAGGGAGCAGTCGTTGCCATGACAAAATCCCTTGCACTCGAATTTTCAAGTTTTCCGGTCAGAGTAAATTGCGTCGCTCCGGGAGATATTCTCACTCCGCTCACCGAAAATCAGTTGAAGAAATCCGGAGAAACGATTGAGGATTTGCAAAAATTTTATCCGCTCGGCAGAATCGGAAAGCCGGAAGAAGTAGCCGAAACGATTTACTTTTTGGCGACGGAAAAATCTTCCTTCATAACCGGGGCAATTTTGAGCGTTGACGGCGGCTTGACTGCCTGAATTGAAGGGAACGGAGAAACGGAGTGAAAAAATTTTTCTTGACTAAAAAAGCCGCAGCGTTTATAATGCCCCTTGTTGACGGTGCGAATTATGCGTTGACTTGTCAAAACGGCCCGGTAGTTTAGTTGGTTAGAATGCCGCCCTGTCACGGCGGAGGTCGTCGGTTCAAGTCCGATCCGGGTCGCCACAATATGATTTTATGAGCGGTTTCAATCCTCGATTTTTTGTAACATACGGCGACATAGCCAAGTGGTAAGGCCGAGGTCTGCAAAACCTCTATCCCCGGTCCGATTCCGGGTGTCGCCTCCAATTTGTAAATCTTCGGCACTGCTCCCGGCGGTGCCTGTTGTTATGATAAAGGGAAAATTATGTTTGAAGATTTAACGCAAAATATTCAAGAGGCCTTCCGAAAATTACGCGGACACGGCAAACTGAATGAGGAAGATATTGACAAGGCTCTGAAGGACGTGCGAATGGCTCTGCTTTCCGCCGATGTCAATTATAAAATCGTTCGGCAATTTGAAAAGCGGGTCAAGGAACGTGCACTCGGAACGGAGATTTTGAGCAAGCTCACTCCGGCACAGTCCGTCATAAAAATTGTTGACGAGGAACTTGCCGAACTCATGGGCGGCAAGGTTTCAAAGTTGAATATTTCCTCACAACCTCCGACAATCATTTTGATGGTCGGGTTGCAGGGTTCCGGCAAAACCACTTCAGCCGGAAAGTTGGCTCTTGCTTTAAAAAATAAAGGCAAACGTCCCGCTCTGGTTGCGGCGGATATTTACAGACCGGCTGCGATTAAACAGTTGCAGGTTGTCGGAGAACAAGTCGAAGTTCCTGTTTTCACCGAAGATATTCAAGATGCTGTGCAAATTGCAAAAGATTCATTGAAGTTCGCCAATTCGCATGCTCGCGATGTTTTGATAATTGATACGGCAGGGCGTTTGCAGATTGACGAAAAGTTGATGACTGAATTGAAAGACATCAAAGCCGCAGTCAATCCGCATGAAATTTTGCTTGTAGTCGATTCGATGATTGGTCAAGAATCTGTAAATGTC
>CAJOOE010000152.1 GCA_905236145.1 uncultured Selenomonadaceae bacterium | reverse complement strand
CAAAGGTGCGGCAGACGATTCTGCCTGAAAAATTTTTCGTAACTTCTTTCAATCATCAACCGTTCACCTCTTTTACAATTTCATCAATCGCCGTTTCGATTTCTTCCGGCTCAAAAATTTGCATATTGTATTTTGCACAAAGATTAACCTTGCATTGACCTTCCGCCGCCCGACGGACTTCGTGAACAATCTGCCCGTAATTCAATTCGGCGACAACCAAACCTTTGACCTTGCCGGCAATTTCGCGAATGATTTTATCGGCAAAGGGGAAAATCGTCACAAGCCGGACAAAGCCGACTTTAACGCCTTTTTCCCGTGCATTTTTTACTGCCTCGTAAGCTGTCCGGGAAGTACCGCCGAAAGACACGACCGCAAAATCCGCATCGTTCATAAATTCCTGCTTAACGTCAATTATTTCATCTTCCGCACGGGAAATTTTTTCATGCATACGTTTTATAAAATCTTCCGTTACTTCCGGACTGCCGACGGGAAAACCTGTTTCGTCGTGGATAAGTCCGGTGACGTGAATATGATAACCTTCTCCGAAATTTGCGACGTTGGGGACAAGGTCATCGTCCGGAGCGTAAGGCTCATAACCCTCCGCTCTTGTTTTTTTCGGAGTGCGACGCGGATAAATTTCAACTTCTTCCGGCAATTCCACATTTTCGCGAAGATGACCGACAATTTCATCGGTCAACAAAATTACCGGCGTTCTGAACCTTTCCGCATAATTTACCGAGCGAACCGCAATTTCATAAGCCTCTTTGACGCTCCACGGACTCAAAACAATGACCGAATGATCTCCGTGAGTTCCCCAGCGAGCCTGCATAACGTCGCCTTGTGAAGGTGCGGTGGGCTGTCCGGTTGAAGGCCCGACACGCTGAACATTTACTATTACGACCGGAATTTCAGCAGCCGCCGCATAACCGATTAACTCCTGTTTCAAACTTATTCCCGGACCGGAGGATGCGGTCAAAACTTTTTTGCCGGCAAGAGATGCACCGAGTACCAAGCCCATTCCGGCAATTTCGTCCTCTGCCTGCATAAAAACTCCGCCGACTTGCGGCAACATTTTTGCCATACCTTCCGCAATCTCCGTTGACGGCGTTATCGGATAGCCGCCGTAAAATCTTACTCCGGCGGCAAGTGCTCCTTCGGCAACAGCCTCATTGCCCTGCATCAATTTTGCCTTGCTCATTTTGCCGCCTCCTTTATCTTGTCCATGAAAATTGCGTAGTCCGGGCAACGCAGTTCACATTGTCCGCAGGCAATACAATTTTCGTGATTCGCAACATAAACTTTTCCGAGTTTATCCAATGCCAAGACTTGTTTCGGGCAAAATGCAACACATATTCCGCAACCCTTGCACCGTTCAAGTTTGAGAGTGAACTCCGACTTCATTTAGAACCCTCCAAAATTTTTTAAATACCGTTGCATTATACCACGCAAAAAAATTTTTTCAATTTTTCCGGAAAGTATACATTGCGGAAAGGTGGAAAGGTGGAAAGTTTTACTCAAAACAAAAAGGATAAGGGAGAGTTTGAAATTTTCCCTTATCCCTCTGTCCGTCGTGACATTAACGGTTAAAAATTATTTTTCTTCGGCAGCTTTCTTGTGTTCTTCAATAATCTTTTCGGCAAGTTTGTCCGGCATCGGCTCATAGCGGGCAAACTTCAGGCTGTACGAGCCGCGTCCCTGAGTCTGCGAACGCAAATCCGTCGCGTATTTGTAAAGTTCCGACGCGGGGATATAAGCCTTGACTTCAGTCATTCCTTTGCCTTTCGGCTCCATTCCCAAAACTTTGCCGCGTTTTGAATTGAGAGTGCCTATAATATCGCCCATGTAAGTATCCGGAGTGAGGACGGTAATTTCGTTTATCGGCTCAAGCAAAATCGGATTTGCGGCAAGAACGCCTTTTTTAATCGCTATTGAAGTCGCCGTTTTAAAAGCCGCCTCACTCGAATCGACTGCGTGATAGGAGCCGTCGTAAAGATCGACGCTGACATTGACGACCGGATAGCCGGCGATAATTCCCTGTGCCAAAGTTTCATAAGTGCCTTTTTCGACGGCGGGGAAATATTGACGGGGAACACTGCCGCCGAAAATGCTTTCCTTCCAAACGACATTGAAAGGCTTGTCGGTCTGCTCTTTATTCGGGCCGATTCTGAGCCATACGTCGCCGTATTGACCGTGACCGCCGGATTGTTTCTTGTGTTTGCCTTGAACTTCAACCTGCTTGCGGATTGTTTCGCGGTAAGCGACTTTCGGCTCGCCCAAAACTGTTTTTACGCCGAATTTGCGGAGAATTTTGTCGCAGAGAATATCCAAATGCACTTCGCCGATACCCTTCAAAATTGTCTGCTTGGTTTCCGGATCTTTTATAAGTTTGATTGTCGGATCCTCGTCCATCTGTTTCGTGATTGAGCCGATAACTTTATCTTCTTCGCCTTTCTTTTCGGAGGAAACGGACATTGCAAGCATCGGTTCCGGGTAATTTATTCTCTCGTACTGAATCGGTGTACCTTCATAGAGAGTGTCGCAAGTTTTTGCCGCAGAAAGTTTTGAAGTGACGACAATATCGCCGGCGTGTGCAACGGTTACCGGAATTTGTTTTTTGCCCTGCAGAGTGAACAATGCACCGATACGCTCCTGCCCGTCGCCTTTTTCGCCGATGAGTTTATAAGTCGAATCGGGTTTCATATCGCCGGAGAAAACGCGAATGTAAGACATACGACCGACGAAGGGATCGACAAGAGTTTTGAAAATTTGTCCGCTGAAACTGTCGCCGACTTTACGCTCGACAAGGTCTTCGGTATTCGGGTCGGTGCCGACGTAAGTTTTTGCGTCCGGAGCCGGCATATATTCTATAATGCCGTTTAAAAGTCTTTGAATTGCGATATTTTTTGTGGCGGAGCCGACGAATACCGGGAAAATCTTTGCCGCCTTTACGCCTTCTGCCAAAGCCTCAATAATTTCCTTCTCGTCCAATTCCTCGCCGTCAAAATATTTTGTCATGAGTTCGTCGTTAAATTCCGCCGCTGCCTCAATCAATTTTTCGCGTTCTTCTTCGACGCGTGTTTGAATGTATTCCGGAATTTCGACTTTGACGGACTCGTCGTAATGACTTTGAACTCGGACATACATTTTAATCAAATCCGCAACGCCTTGAAAGGTATCTTCCTTGCCGATGGGAATTTGTACCGCGACGACGTTTGAGCCGTATTTTACCCGCAGTTCGTCCAAAACCTTATCGAAATCGGCGTGTTCTCTGTCCGGCTTGCTTACGAAAAATGCACGGGGCAAATGAAGTTCTTCGGCAAGGTTCCAAGCCTTCTCGGTTTCGACTTCGATACCGGCATTTGCGGCGACGACAATCAGAGCGGAATCGGCAGCGGACATCGCACCCATGACCTCGCCGACAAAATCCGGATAACCGGGCGTGTCGATGAAATTGATTTTATAATCTTTCCACTCGGTAACGGCAAGCGAATCGCCGATTGTCATTTTGCGTTTCGTTTCCTCTGCCTCGTAATCCAAAACGCCGGTGCCGTCGTCAACTTTTCCCAAGCGTTTTGTCGCACCGCTTACATAGAGGCAAGCCTCCAGAAGGCTTGTCTTTCCGGTCTTGCCGTGTCCCGCAACCGCCACATTTCTTATAAATTCGCTTGTGTATTCCTTCATGAAAACTACCTCCATAAAACTTAATGAATTTTCGGAATATATTCTTTCAAAAAAAAAATTATCCTGCAAGCCGGAAAAATCGGCTTGAAAAGTTTGAGCGTTAAAAAAATTTTTTTTGCGTGTCGAATTTTACCCGGCAAAGTTCATTTTGTGCCTGCCATTTTTTAATCGGGCGTAATTGACAATAAATTTTTTTGGCGGTATACTGTCAAAGTAATTTTAAAAGATTCGGAAAATTCAAGCGTAACGCAACAAATCAAAAAACGGGCGTACAATTCTTGCAAAAAAATTTTGTCGAAGTCGTCCGAAAAATCGGACGTAAATTATAGAGGTCGTTTGAAAAAGGAGGATTTTTTAATGGAGAAGAAAAACGTCGTGAACCTTCCGTCTTTAATCAGCGATTATTACACTCTCGCACCGGATCCGGAAAACAAAACGCAAGGTGTTGCTTTCGGTACTTCCGGACACAGAGGCAGCTCGAAACTTCACAGTTTCAACGAAACGCATATTCTTGCAATCGCACAGGCGGTCGCCGAACATCGCAAGGCCGAAGGCGTAACCGGTCCCATGTATATCGGTGCGGACACTCACGCACTTTCGGAGCCGGCACTCCGTTCCTGCGTTGAAGTTTTGGCGGCGAACGATGTCGAAATCGTCTTGCAGGAAGATTTTAAACCCGTTCCCACTCCGGTTGTTTCCCGCATAATTTTGGAACACAACTTTGAGAAAAAGAGCGACAAAAAAGCCGACGGCATCGTTATAACTCCTTCGCACAATCCTCCGACCGACGGCGGCATCAAATACGATCCGATAACCGGCGGTCCGGCAAGTGCAGAGGCGACGACCAAAATTCAGAATCGTGCAAACGAAATCATTAAATCCGGCGGCGTTGACAAAATCAAACGCGTGACTTTTGAAAAGGCAATTAAGCAGGACAACGTTCATTTCATGGATTATATGATGCCTTATGTCAAGGCGTTGGCAAGAGTAATTGACATGGACGCGGTTGCAAATTGCGGTTTGAAAGTCGGCTCCGATCCTCTCGGCGGCTCCGGAATTTTCTACTGGGATCTCATCAACGAAGTTTACAAAATCAAAAATCCGATTACCGTTGTCAATCCCAACATTGATTACACTTTCTCCTTTATGCCGCCCGATCACGACGGAAAAATCCGCATGGACTGCTCCTCGCCGTTCGCCATGGCAAATCTCATCAAAATGAAAGACGATTACGACATCGCTTTCGGCAACGACACGGATTATGACCGTCACGGCATTGTCACCCCGCAGGGCTTGATGAATCCGAATCATTATCTCGCCGTTGCAATTCGCTACCTCTTTACCAATCGTCCGGGCTGGAGCAAAGACGCGATGGTCGGCAAGACTTTGGTTTCAAGTTCGCTCATTGATAAAGTTGCGGCGGACATCGGCAGAAAACTTTGTGAAGTTCCGGTCGGTTTTAAATGGTTTGTTGACGGCTTGTTTGACGGCTCGATGGGATTCGGCGGCGAAGAGTCTGCGGGTGCGTCCTTCCTCTGCAAAGATGCAAGCGTCTGGACGACAGACAAAGACGGCATTATCATGGACTTGCTTGCCGTCGAAATTACCGCAAAGACCGGAAAGAATCCTGCGGTACATCACAAAGAACTTACCGACAAATTCGGCACATTCTATTACGCCCGCAAGGATACTCCGGCGACTCCGGATCAAAAAGCGGCACTCGGAAAATTGGCTCCGGAAAATCTCAAAGCCGACACTCTCGCCGGCGACAAAATTACCGGTAAATTTACAAAGGCTCCGGGCAACGGTGCATCAATCGGCGGCTTGAAAGTCGTCACCGACAAAGGCTGGTTTGCGGCTCGTCCGTCCGGCACCGAAGATATGTGCAAAGTTTATGCGGAAAGTTTCGTCAGTGAAGATCACTTGAAACAAATTCAAAAAGAGGCACAGGAAATTGTCGCGTCCGTCGTGTGATTAAAAAATTTTTCGACGCAAGAAATTAAATCGGCAATATAAAAAAAATTTTTCCCCTTCAGAGTTTGAAGGGGAATTTTTTTATGCCGTTCAAAAAATTTTTTTTCGACGGAGAGAATTTTAAATTTCAATCAATTCATAATTCGGATTGCCCATTTTCAATTCTTCCATCGCGGTGAGTTGCCGCATACCCTGCCGCGATTCTATCCGCTTTTTCAAATCTTGACTGTCGGGAGCCGCCCATACCAAATCGCAGCAGGCTTTGTCAATCGCAAGAATGTCGGTTGACGCACAAATGCCGATGTCGGCCATTGTCGGTTCCGCCGCAGAAACTCCGGCACAATCGCAGTCCACGCTCATGCGACGCATAACATTCAAATAGACAATTTTCTTGCCGAAGTGATCGCAAATCGCCTTGCCGCTGTCAGCCATAAGTTCCATTAAAAGTTCTCCGGTAACCCATTTTCCGTAATCTTCCAATCCATGAACTTGACGCTTGCCGACTTTCCCGGACGCACAGCCGATCGCAATATTTTTCAGACTGCCGCCGAAACCGCCCATGGCATGACCTTTGAAATGTGTCAAGACGACAAGTGAATCGTAATCGGCAAGATTTTTTCCCATAGCGACTTCCTTTAAATGCAAGCCGCCGTTCACCGGGAAAT
>CAJOOE010000151.1 GCA_905236145.1 uncultured Selenomonadaceae bacterium | reverse complement strand
TGAAGCGTAATGTTGATACCGAAGAGGGTCAAATATCGCAAACAGTTCCGCGGCAAAATGAAAGGCAAGGCACATCGCGGCAACACCATAGTACACGGTCAGTACGGATTGGTCGCGTTGGAGCCGGCATGGATAACGAATCGCCAGATTGAGGCGGCTCGTATTGCAATGACACGTTATATCCGTCGCGGCGGTCAAGTTTGGATAAAAATTTTCCCGGATAAGCCGGTAACGGCAAAACCTGCGGAAACTCGTATGGGCAGCGGCAAAGGCTCGCCGGAATACTGGGTAGCGGTAGTAAAACCGGGTCGCGTACTTTTTGAAATGGCGGGCGTTCCCCGTGAAGTCGCGGCAGAGGCAATGCGTCTGGCCGGTCACAAATTGCCGATAAAAACCAAATTTATCGTCAATGAGGGTCAGGGCGACGTGTATGTCCCGATTGTAAACGAAACTTTGGCGGACGCAAAGAAAGCGGCACATAATGCCGAAGTTGCGGAACACGCGGCAGAAGTTGCGGCTGAAGCAAAAGAAGGCGGTGAAGCAAATGAAGGCTGAAGAGATTCGCGGGATGAGTGCGGACGAACAGGCTCTGAAACTCAAATCTTTAAAGGAAGAATTGTTCAATCTTCGCTTTCAGCTTGCCACCGGTCAGCTTGAAAATCCCATGAAGATTCGCGACGTAAAAAAATCAATCGCACGTATCAAGACAATTCAACGCGAACAGGAAATTGCATCGGCAAAATCCGGCGTATCTTTGAACAAGTGATTTTTCAAGGTTTTAATCGGGAGGGAGGCATAAAAAGTGAGTGAAGAGAAAAAACGCAACGAACGCAAAACCCGCGTCGGCAAGGTCGTAAGCGACAAAATGCAAAAGACCATAGTCGTTGCGATTGAGGAAATTGTTCAGCATAAACTTTACAAGAAGTCCGTTAAAAGAACGGTAAAGTTTAAGGCTCATGACGAAAAAGAAGAAGCTCATATCGGCGACAGAGTTTTGATTATGGAAACTCGTCCGCTTTCAAAAGAAAAACATTGGCGGCTCGTCGAGATTGTCGAAAAAGCGAAATAATCGGGAGGGAAGAGCAAGATGATTCAGCAACAGACAATGCTGAACGTCGGGGACAATACCGGTGCAAAAGAGATTATGTGCATTCGCGTGTTGGGCGGCTCATATCGCCGTTACGCCAACATCGGCGACATAATCGTTGCGGCGGTCAAATCGGCGGCTCCCGGCGGTCAGGTTAAAAAGGGCGATGTCGTAAAAGCTGTGGTCGTTCGCAGCAAAAAAGGTATTCGTCGTCCGGACGGTTCATATATTCGTTTCGACGAAAATGCAGCGGTCATAATAAAGGAAGATAAAACTCCGCGCGGCACCCGTATTTTCGGACCGGTTGCCCGCGAACTTCGCGAGAAAGATTTCATGAAAATAATTTCTCTCGCACCGGAAGTTTTGTGAGAGGAGGTGCCGAATTGTCACTTGTTAAAATGCATGTGAAGAAAGGCGACACGGTTGTCGTACTTTCCGGAAAAGATAAAGGCAAACAGGGCAAAATTATTGAGGCAATGCCGAAAAAAGGCAAAGTTGTCGTTGAGGACGTCAACAAAGTCAAACGGCACACCAAGCCCGGTTTCAAGGCTCCGCAGGGCGGTATACTTACAAAGGAAATGCCCTTGCACGTCTGCAAAGTCATGCTCGTATGCCCGGCTTGCAACAAGCCCACTCGTACGGGTCACAAAGAAGTAAACGGTAAAAATGTTCGCGTTTGCAAAAAATGCGGCGAAGTTGTGGATCAGACAAAATAATTTCGGAGAGGAGGGAAATAAATGAGCAGACTCAGAGAAAAATATCAAAGTGAAGTCGTCAAGGCTTTGACCGAAAAATTTTCCTACAAAAATGTCATGCAGGTTCCGAAACTTGAAAAAGTCGTGATCAATATGGCTGTCGGCGATTCGGTCGGAAATTCAAAGGCTTTGGAATCGGCGATTGCGGATTTGACGCTTATTGCCGGTCAAAAACCGATTGTCACCCGTGCAAAAAAATCTTTGGCGGCATGGAAATTGCGTCAAGGTATGCCGATAGGTTGCAAGGTTACACTTCGTTCGGACAGAATGTATGAGTTCCTCGACAAGTTTATGAATATCGCTCTTCCGCGTGTTCGCGACTTCAGAGGAGTAAGCAGAGATTCTTTCGACGGACGCGGAAATTTTGCGATCGGTATCAAAGAACAGCTCATTTTCCCGGAAATTGAATACGATAAAATCGATAAAATTCGCGGAATGGACATTATCATTGTGACGACTGCGAAAACCGACGAAGAGGCTCGCGAATTTCTGTCACTTATGGGTATGCCGTTCAAGCAGGGAGAGTGATTGTCAAATGGCAAAAAAAGCGTTGAAAGAAAAATGGGCAAAAGAGCCGAAATTTTCAACCCGTGCATACAATCGTTGCAAAATTTGCGGCAGACCGCACGGTTACCTCAGAAAATTCGGTATGTGCCGTATATGTTTCCGTGAACAGAGTTATGCCGGAGCAATTCCCGGAGTAACAAAGGCAAGTTGGTAAAATTTTTGAAAGGAGGATATCGGTTACTATGGCAATGACTGATCCTATTGCAGATATGTTGACCCGGATTCGCAATGCGAATTTGGTCTACCATGAAAAAGTTGAGATTCCCGGATCGAAGATCAAGACTGCGATTGCGGAAGTTCTCAAGCAGGAAGGTTTCATCAAAGATTACACATTCGCGGAGGACAACAAGCAGGGCATTTTGACCGTGTTCATGAAGTACGGTGCGAATCGTGAAAGAGTTATAACCGGCATTAAACGCATTTCCAGACCGGGACTTCGGCAATACTCGAAGAAGGCGGATCTTCCCAGAGTTCTCGGAGGGCTCGGTATCGCGATTATCTCCACTTCAAAGGGGATTATGACCGATAAACAGGCAAGGAAAATCGGGCTCGGCGGCGAGGTCGTGGCCTTTGTTTGGTAACAGAAATTCGGAGGTGCAAAGATGTCAAGAATCGGAAGAGCACCAATAACAATTC
>CAJOOE010000150.1 GCA_905236145.1 uncultured Selenomonadaceae bacterium | reverse complement strand
CCGCTTGAAGTCAAAGTTGCGGAAGAAGTACCCGCTCCGCTTGAAGTCAAAATTCCGGAAGAAGTACCCGCTCCGCTTGAAGTCAAAGTCCCGGAAGAAGTACCCGCACCGCTTGAAGTCAAAGTTGCGGAAGAAGTACCCGCTCCGCTTGAAGTCAAAGTCCCGGAAAATTCCGGAATAGTCGCGGACGCGGTTGAAGATGTAACCGTTTCGCAGGAAAATGAAGTCGAAGAAAATTTTGGGGATACTTTGGTTTTTGACGGCGTAAATTCCGCAGATACTCCGCCGGTCGAACGGACACCGCTGCCCGCCGAAAATTCAATCGGAACCGAGTTTGAAAATCCGGTAGAAGATTCCGGCAACATACAAAAAATTGATACTACCCGGAAACCTTCCACAATCGACGGAACACCTTCCGAAACCGCCGTCGAAGAAACTCAACCTTCAAAGACGAAAACAAAGAAATTGAAAAAGCAAAAAGCACGTTTCGTTAAAGTTGCGGTTGACGATACTTTTGATTATTATATGGATAAAAAATCGGCAAAGTGGGATCGCGTCCCCTATTCCGCGAGTGAGTACATGGCAAACGTCTGGATAAGAATGATCGAACGCAACGAGGACGATTCGGATTTGCCGGCGGATTTGTCCGGCTACATAAATTCCGGTGAAAATGAAGAGGTCGCCTTTGCCCGCGAAAAAGGTATTCAATACGATCCTGTTGATGTCAAAGTCTTGAGTCACAAAAAATATTTTCTCCAGCATTATTATTTGCGTCCGAAAACGGATCAAATTCAATTTCTCTGTGAATTGGAAATCGTCGGAAAACCGCAAAATGCCGTGAACGAGAGAAAATACGATTACAGGAATTGGGAGAATTTGATTCCGGGAAGTGTCGAGTTCGACATTTACGATTCTGTCATGAAAATTGTCGGCAAGGCTCCGGGAGAAAAGGGAAAGATGCACTTTGCGGATTATCTTGAAGAATACGCGAGAATTTCCATTCGCTGAATTTTGGAGGAGTTTGAAGTGAAAAAAATTATTGACGTTTTGAAAAGTTTTCGTCCGGAGTACGATTTTGAAAAGTACGACGATTTTGTCGGTGAAGGTCTTTTGGATTCCGTCGATTTGCAGGAGCTTTACGCCGCACTTGAGGCCGAGTACGAAATAGAGCTTGCCGGCACAGATCTTTTGCCGCAAAATTTCCGGAATATCGAAACAATTCGCGAACTTTTGGAAAGTCGCGACGTAAAATTTGAGGATTAACCATGACAAATTCCATAATAGCCGGACTGATGAAAATTCCGGTGACGGCGGTTTTTGCGGCGTACATTACATTTTTCGCCTTGAGAAATTATTTTACGCCGCTGACTTCCGACGATTATTCTTACAGTTTTGTATGGGACGGGGACAACGGCGGCAATATAATTTTCGGCTTGGGAAGCCGCCCGATAACTTCGCTTGAAGATATTTTTGTTTCGCAGTGGTCGCATTGGCTGACTTGGGGCGGCAGAACGATTGCCCACACGACAGATCAATTTTTTCTGCTTATCGGCAAGCCTGCTTTCGATATTGCAAACACTTTTGTTTTTGCCGTCCTGCTGCTGTCAGTTTATCAAATTACGATCAAGCCGATGAGGTTGAGTCGGATTTCCGTCCGGCGATTGACTTATATTTTTCTGGGAATATGGTTCTGCTCTCCGGCATTTGTCGAAACGACTTTATGGATGACGGGGGCTTGCAATTATTTGTGGATGACCCTTTTTCAAATAATTTTTCTCCTGCCCTACATAAACGCGATGACGGAATCACTTCCCTGCGACAAAAAAATTTCCCCGAAACATTTGAAGGGGTCGCCCGTGAAATTCGCTTTTATGATTTTCGCGGGAATCGTTGCCGGCTGGTCAAATGAGGCGGGAGCGATAACGGTAATTATTTTGACGGCTTATTTTATGTTTGAAACGGCAAAGCGGGCAAAATTGCAAAGTTGGCAAGTCGCCGGATTTGTTGCCTTGTTAATCGGATTTACTTTGATGATGGCGGCACCGGGAAATTATTCGCGAATGGCTTGGGAATTTCCGGAAGGATTTCACCTGACCGGCGAAATTTTAAAGTTGCATTTCCATGACTCCTTCCTGCCGATTTTACTTCGCGAATCAATTTTGTTTTTCCCGATTGCCTTCCTTGTACTGAAACTTTTCACGACGGGAAAACTTGCGGAAAAATTCGGCGATGTAAATTTTAAAATCGTCGTTGCGTTTACTGCGGCAAGTTTAATTGTTCCGGGAGCCATGCTCTTTTCTCCGGAATTTCCCCAACGTGCGGCGTTTGCCGGACCGATTTTTCTGATAATCGCCTCGCTTACCGCGATAAATATTATTGTCAAAGAAAAATTGCTGACAAATATGCTTTTGAAAAGTTTTGTCGCTCTTGCCGGGGTTGCGATAGTCGCTTTCGGAGCGGTTTCGACAATTTTCAGTATGTCGGTCGATTGGAAATTTTTGAAACAGATTCGCAACAGAAATCATGT
>CAJOOE010000149.1 GCA_905236145.1 uncultured Selenomonadaceae bacterium | reverse complement strand
GGGAGCGAATTTAAATCCCGAAAAAAAATTCCCGTCAATGTTCGAGCCGATTCACGGGAGTGCGCCGGATATTGCCGGAAAAGGTCTTGCAAACCCGCTTGCCGCAATCTGGAGCGTCGCTCAAATGCTTGAATTTTTCGGTTATCCGGCTTGGGAGAAAAAAATTATTTCGGCGATTGAAACTTTGCTTGTCCGGAAAGAAACTTTAACGCCGGATTTGGGCGGAAACGCGAAAACCGGAGATATTGCACCGGCAATAATCGAAATTTTGAAAATTTCGGAGGAGAGATTCTCAAGATGAGCAGCGTTCACTTGCTGGACACGAACACGATAAATAAAATTGCGGCGGGCGAAGTTGTCGAACGTCCCGCCTCTTGTGTAAAAGAACTTGTCGAAAATTCCATTGATGCCGGAGCGACGAGAATTGAAATTGAAATTCAAAACGGCGGCAGGGCTTTGATGAGAGTCACCGACAACGGCGTGGGAATGAACCGGGAAGATGCGTCGCTTGCCGTTCGCCGTCATGCCACAAGCAAATTGAATAAAGTCACGGACTTACAAAAAATTTCTACTTTGGGATTTCGCGGAGAGGCTCTGCCGACAATAGCCGCCGTTTCAAAATTTACCCTGCAGACCCGCCGCCCGGAGGACGAACTCGGAACGCAAATAAAAATTGACGGCGGGAAAATTCAAGACACTTATGAAATCGGTTGCAAAGTCGGGACGACTGTTTTGGTGGAAGAACTTTTTTTCAATACTCCCGTGCGTCTTAAATTTTTGAAGGCAACGACCACCGAGGCAAACAAAATTCATGAATTTGTCGTAAAACTTGCTTTGAGCCGTCCGGATATCGCTTTCAAATTTATAAACGGCAATCGTGCGGTTTTGACCACGCCGGGCAACGGAAATGTTATCGACGCTTTAACCGCGATTTACGGAATTGAATTGTCCGGAGCACTTCTGCCGGTGAATTTGGAAGAGAATGAATTTAAGTTGACCGGGTTTGTCAGCAAGCCGAATTTTGTAAAGACTTACCGGAATTGGCAAACTTTTATCGTCAACGGGCGGCTTGTCGGCAACAGGACTGTTTTCAAGGCGTTGGACGAATCTTACAAATCCATGATACCGAAAAGCGGTTACCCCTTCGCACTGCTCAATATCGAAGTACCGCAAAATACGATTGACGTAAACGTACACCCGCAGAAAACCGAATTGAAATTTGAGGACGAGGGGAAAATTTTTAAACTTGTCTACCGGGCTGTTCACGAGGCGATAGCCGATAAAAGATTGACGGAGGAAGGTCACGATCTCCGGGAAATTGCGGCGACTCCCGAAAAAATTTCCGGCGGCAATTTGTCTTTCGGCGAATTTTCTTCCGCAGGTCGCAACGACGAAATTTCAAGCCCGGAAAAAAATCCTTTCGTCATAGATCCGGACGCGGGCAGAAGGTCTTTGTCGATTGAAGAATTGAGGGAGAAATTGGAAGAGTCGCGGAAGGAAGTCGAAGAAAAAATTTCTTTCGCGACGGACGAAGATTTTAACGACGACTTTGCAACCTCTGCCGAAAATACTTTTAAAGATTCAGATTACGCAACTTTTGAAAAACCGGAGCCGAAAAAGTTTGAAGTTTCGGACAAACTTGAGCCGCTGGGACAGATTGATCTTTGTTACATAATCGCCCGGAGCGGAGCGGATTTGTATATAATCGACCAACACGCGGCACACGAAAGAATTTTGTTTGACAGATTGAGCGGAGCGGCGGGAAATATTCCGGCACAAAGTCTTTTGATACCCGGCACTTTGAAATTTGACGCCGGGGAGTCGGCTGTCATAAAAAACAATTTGGAACTTTTCCGGCAGCTCGGTTTTACAATGGAACTTTCCGGCGAAAACGAATTTACTTTGACGGAAATTCCCGGCGACGCGTCCGGCTCCGATTATGAATCTATGTTGCGGGAAATTGTTTCAAGTTTGCCGGAAGGAGATTTTGCGGAGGACGTTTCCGAAGAGCGTCGGGAAGAAATTGCCCGAAACATCAGGCAGTCCTGCCTTGCAACGACGGCTTGCCGGGCGGCGATAAAATCCGGGCAGGAACTCAATTTCAAGCAAATGCAGGTTCTTCTGGACGATTTGAGCAAAACTCCGCACCCGTACACCTGCCCGCACGGACGACCGACAATTATAAAATTTTCTTCGGACGATCTTGCAAAAATGTTTCACAGGACTTGAATTTTTTTGCAGGGGAATTGCGAATTTGCCGGAAAGAAACAGTTTGTAAAATTATCGAATTTATTCGGAAGGAGATTTTTTTTAATGCTTGATATGAAATTTGTCCGCGACAATCTCGACACCGTCCGGACAATGTTGAAGAATCGGAATAACTCTTTGAATCTTGACGGGTTCAACGACTTGGAGCGGAGACGCCGCGATATTTTGAGCGAAACGGAGCAGCTTAAAGGGCAAAGAAACGCGACATCGAAAAAAATCGGTATGATGAAGAAAGCCGGAGAGGATACCGAAAAAATTTCTGCGGAAATGCGGGCTGTCGGAGAAAAAATTTCCGAACTCGACAACGAACTGAAAAAAGTCGAAGAAGAACTCCGAAATATTCTGCTCAATATTCCGAATATGCCGAAAGAGGACGTTCCCGTCGGCAAGGACGACACGCAAAATCCGGAAATTCGTCGGCACGGCGAACCGCGAAAATTTGACTTCACTCCGAAAGCTCACTGGGATATTGGAACCGACCTGAACATTTTGGACTTTGACAGAGCCGCGAAAGTTTCCGGTGCAAGGTTTACTTTTTATCGCGGACTCGGTGCAAGACTCGAAAGAGCTTGCATAAATTTCATGATGGATCTGCACTCGAACAAGCACGGTTACACGGAAATGCTCGCACCGTACATTGTCAATCGCGACAGCATGATCGGCACCGGTCAACTTCCGAAATTTGCGGAAGATATGTTTAAAGTCGAAGGTTCCGATTTTTATCTCGTTCCGACCGCAGAAGTTCCGACGACGAATTATCACCGCGACGAAATTCTTTCCGCCGATCAACTTCCGGAATATTACAGCTGTTATACCGCCTGTTTCCGGGCTGAGGCGGGAGCCGCCGGTCGCGACACTCGCGGACTTATTCGCCAGCACCAGTTCAACAAAGTCGAATTGATTAAATTTACAAAGCCGGAAGATTCTTGGAACGAATTGGAAAGCATGGTCGATGCGGCGGAGGACGTTTTGAGAATTTTGGAAATTCCTTACAGAGTCGTTTTACTCTGCACAGGCGACATGAGTTTCACTTCCGCAAAGACTTATGATATTGAAGTTTGGATGCCGGCACAGGACAAATACCGCGAAATTTCTTCCTGCTCGAATTGTACGGATTATCAGGCTCGCCGTGCAAATATAAAATTCCGCCGCGACACGAAATCAAAGCCGGAATTTGTCCATACTTTGAACGGCTCCGGAATTGCGGTCGGCAGAACGGTTGCGGCAATTTTGGAAAATTATCAGCAGGAGGACGGCAGCGTCTTGATTCCGAAAGCACTTGTACCTTACATGGGCGGCGTGGAAAAAATCTGCGTACCCGAAAAATAAGTTAAAAAATTTTATCGCCGCATTTGAATTTGAATGCGGTATTTTTTTGCAAAAAAACAAATCAACCTTTCTTCATGTGAACTGCTCCAGCTTCGTTGAGAATTTACGGCTCAATCGGAAAATTATCTCAAATATTTTGCAAAAATTTTTTCCCGCAAATCCTTCAACATAACATTTTCTTTTCTGCAAGTTATAATCCGGTTGAACGGGGCGACAAGTTTTTCCCCCGCCGCAGAAACATCGGACAGGCTGAACGGCATTTTAAAACCTTTTATATCTGCCAAAGAAATGGCAAAATTATTCGTCCCGTGTCCGAATTTTTGAATGGTTTCCAAAAATTCCGGCGTCAGACAGAAGAAATAAATAAACGGCAACGCTCCCGGAATTTTCGGAACGATTTTTCCGATTTTCTGATTAAGCAGCAAATTGTCCTCGAAAACAATTCCGACTTTCCCCAATACCACTCCGCCGAAATTTATGACCACGTCGCCGGAATGTAAAATATGATCCTGCTTTGCACCTTTTGAAAGTTCTTTGAATTTTGAAAGGTTGTCCGGTTCGGCAAAGCCGTCGTTTATGTTTTTAACGACAAGCAGCTTGTAGAATCCCTTGTTTGTCTGTTGACTCGCGGGGAACGCAAAGCCCTTGACAAATCCGGCAACTTCTTCAAAACGAATGACCGAATTGCCGGAAAATTTTTTGACGACGGATTGACCGAAAATTTTCAATGCGTCGATAAGTTGATTGTTGAGAAAAATTTTTTCGTCTATCGGGTCGATAATATCCAAAAATTTTTGCTGTTCTTTGAGCGAAGGAATTTTGAATTCTACCTTATTCAGAGTTGTCCGGCGTAAACTCGGTATCCCGTTACCTTCCTGCAATTTTACAAAATTTTTCGTACAAAACATACAGTACAAAAATTTCGGCAAAACATACCGCCGATCCACATCAAGAAAAAACATTGTATCGACCGTCCAAAAAGGTTCTTCGGAATAACTTATGCCGGAAATATTTCCCTTGCGGGCGATCATCGGCGAAGGGTTTTTTACAAGCGGCTTGCGGAAATATCCCAAAATTCCGGACGTTCCGAAAACCGGATATTTGAAAACTTCGTCCCGCTCCGGACGATATTCTTCCGGCGTCGGTGTCCCGTAACGCAAAGTTGCGATCGCTTCCAATTCGTAAGTTTTGCAATAAGTAAATTTCATCTCAAAAATCCTCGTCCAATTCCGTTAAAATTTCTTCGATTCGCCGGTCAAGTTCTTCCGACCTTTTCAACATCGGTCTTATTTCTCCGAACAATTCCCGAAGAGCTTGTTTTCGGGGATTGCGGAAAGAAAGATCGGAAGTTTCGCTCAAGTTTTCCGGCACGCCGGGTTTATAGGAAAAATCTCGCATCGAATTTCATCCCTTCAAAAAAATTTGTTGTTTTATTTCGTTCCCGAATGTTGTTGCGTTGATTATATTTGTTATTTTTTCCCCTGTCAATGTATTCCGAAGGTAAAAAACAAAATAAAATTCCTTTTCAAACCGGATTGAAAAGGAATTTTGCTTTTTATTTCGTCCGCCGAAACTTTCGACGCGATAAATTTTTTCTTACAAAACGATATGAGCCATGACATAGCCGACGCAGCAACCGCTGATAACGCCGATAAGTCCCGGAATCATGAAGGAGTGATTCAAAATGTATTTTCCGATCCTTGTGGTGCCGGAACGGTCAAAGCCTATGCAGGCGAGGTCTGAAGGATAAGTGGGAAGGAAGAAATAACCGTAGCAGGCACTGATGAACGACATAATCAAAACCGGATCCATTCCGACGTTCAAAGCCATCGGAACGACGATAGCTATGGCCGCACCTTGAGAGTTGACGAGTTTGGAGGTGAGGAAGGCGAGAACCGCGTAAGCCCAAGGATATTGTTGAACCGCATTACCCAAAAATTCTTTGAGGAATGACATATGTGCTCCGAAGAAAGTATCTGCCATCCAAGCAACGCCGTAAACCGAAACGAGAGCGACGACGCCGGAGCGGAAAACCTGACTGTTGCCCACATCTTTTGCCTTGACTCCGCAGGTCAAAAGAATAATCGCACCGACCAAAAGCATAACCATTTGAATTACGAGAACCATTGAAACCGGTTTCAAATCGCCTTTTGCATTGGGGAAGTGCGGGAGCAGATCGGGAACATTTCCGAGAACGGCAATAACCAAAATGCCGATGAGGAAAATTGTTGTTGCTCTGTAGTAAGTCGAAGGAAGTTCCTTGTCCAAAAGACTTTCCGTGTCGCCGTAAACGTAAGATTTGTTTTCCGGGTCTTTGATGAACTCTTGGAATCTTTCGTCTTTGTCAAGATCTTTGCCGCGTCTGTAACTCCACAGAGCCGCAAAGAATACGCCCAGCCCGGTTGCCGGAATGGACACCGACAAAATTTGAATTACGGAATAGTGATGACCTGCCGCCGCCAAAAATGCAACGACGGAAACGACCGCGACCGATACCGGCGAGGCACAAATTCCCATCTGCGACGCGACCGATGCGACAGCCATGGGACGCTCCGGACGAATGTTTTGCTTAATCGCAATGTCATAGATAATCGGGAACATTGTGTAAACGACGTGACCGGTTCCGCAAAGCACCGTCAAAAACCAAGTGGTGAGCGGTGCAAAGATCGTTATATGTTTCGGGTTGCTCCGCAAAAACTTTTCCGCGTATTTAAGCATTACGGTCAAGCCGCCCGAAGTTTGAAGAAAGCCCGCACAGGTTACGACTGCCATAATGATGAGCATTACGTCGATCGGCGGCTTTCCGGGTTTATACCCGAATACAAAAGTAAAAATTACAAGTCCTATGCCGCTTATTACGGCAAGCCCGATACCGCCGTGACGCACGCCTATAATCAAACACGCCAGCAGTACCAAAAATCCCAACAACATTTCCATAGACCTCATTCCCTTCCCAAAAAAATAATCCGTTTTGAAATTCGTTTACGCGGAAAGACGAATTTCTTGTATTGTCAAAATTATTTCGTTGCGGCGAAATTATTTCCTGCCAATTTTCAGTTTAAAACTTAAACAATTTGACAAAAAAATTTGAAAATTGAGCGTTTTGTGAAATTTTCTTCGGCGTAAAAAATCAAGCGTCGATTTCAAAAACCGACGCTTAAAACTTCAAAAAATTTTTTCCCGAATTTATCTTTTCGTCACGAGGCAAAAATCAAATGAGCCGCAGGTGCGACGATAATCAAGCTGACGATTGTACGCTCAAGGAAAATTACAAAGAGTTCCGGGAGATTGACCGGAATTTTTGATCCGAGTATCAAACCGCCGACTTCCGAAAGATAAATAAGCTGTGTAACCGAAATTACCGCGACGATAAATTTTGCCATCGGGCTGGTAATGGTGCTTGCCGCAATAATCGACGGCGTAAACATATCCGTAAAGCCGACAATCATTGTCTTTGAAACTTCCGCCGCCTGAGGAACGTCAAGCAAATTCAAGAGCGGGAGGAAGGGCATTCCCAAAATTTCAAAAATCGAAGTGTGATTCGCCAGAACGAGTGCAAGCGTTCCTATACACATGACGACCGGCAAAACGCCGAACCACATTCCCGCAGCATTTTTAAATCCGTTTTCCAAAAATTGACCGATTCCGCGATGTTCTTCCACGCGTTTCATGGCAAGAGCTATTCCGTACTGCGTCGAAGAAGTGAACCCTTCCGGCAAACTTTCGCCCATAGCCTTGCCTTCAATCAAAAATTCGTCTTTCTTCAGGGAAAGCGGCGGGATTCGCGGAATTATGACCGCACAGACGACACCGACCGCACAAATCAGAAGATAATATAAGCCGAAATATTCCATAAGTCCGACTTGAGCCAAAACGACAATGCTGAAGGTTATCGAAACGGCGGAGAAAGTTGTCGCAATTATTGCCGCCTCACGCTTTGAATAATAACCGCCTTCATACTGATTCGCGGTAAGCATAACTCCCAAAGTCCCGTCGCCGATCCATGAAGTCATGCAATCGACAGCCGCACGACCCGGAATTGTAAATATCGGACGCATTATCTTCGTCAAAAGCGCACCGATAAATTCCAAAAGTCCGAAGTCAAGCAGGAGCGGGAGCAGGAGTCCGGCGAGAAAGAAAATTACGACGAGAACGGAAAGCAGATCGTGCAGGACAAATCCGCCGTTGTCGCCGGAAGTAATCATGTGAATAATTCCTTCGTCATTTTCGCCGGCATCAATTTCCAAAAACGTCAGCCAAATAAAAATCGTTCCCAAAATTCTTATCGCAACCCAAATTGCCGTCGTCGAAAAAGTCGTCTTGACCATAGGATAGTTGGTAATCAGATTCGGCTTGCTCAAAAACGCAATTCCGAGTACCGAAGAAAGCGTCACAATTATCACGCAGAGGAGCGGAAGAAAATCTCCTATTCCTTCACTTATCATATCCGCAATAATTTTTACCACGACCGTCCACTTGTCGTCATATTTTACGGGAACCATAAAAAGAAATATTCCCAATATTGACGGAACAGCAAAGCCCGCAATCGAGCCGGTATGTTTATTCTCCATGACTTTTTTAAACATTCTCCTTCCGATTTTCACAAAAAACTACACTTCACAAAGTTTCGACGATTGAACCGCAAAACTTCGTGAAGTATAAATGAAATCGGCGAATTTTACAAGCAGGAATTTTTTTTAACCGGACGTTCGATGTGAAGTTAAAGTCGATTATGTTGACAGCGTGAAATGAATGTGCTTTAATAAGTTTCGTGCGGGCGTGGCGGAATCGGCAG
>CAJOOE010000148.1 GCA_905236145.1 uncultured Selenomonadaceae bacterium | reverse complement strand
CATTGCAAGTGCAATCGGAAACGGAAAACGCGGTGACGGTTGCATTTCCTTCAGCGAAAAAAACATTATTGTTTCATGGGCTTTCGGTCACATTCTCGAAAATTTCAATCCTGATGACTACGATGAAAATTTGAAAAAGTGGTCTTGGGAAACTTTGCCGATAATTCCGCAAAATTGGAAACTCAAAATCAAATCGAACATGGCTAAACAATTTTCGATTCTCAAAAATTTGATAAAAAAAGCTGATGAAATTATACACGCCGGCGACCCGGACCGCGAAGGTCAACTTTTAATTGACGAAATTTTGGAATTTGTCGGAAACAAAAAACCGGTCAAAAGAATTTTGCTCAATGCACTTGACGAAAAATCCGTAAAACAAGCTCTGCAAAATATTCAAGACAACAAAAATTTTAGCAACCTTCATGATTCCGCTCTCGGAAGAAGTCATGCCGATTGGCTAATCGGCATGAATCTCACCCGTGCTTTTACGCTTTTATCTCGTCAAAACGGCGGTGAAAAAATTTCGGTCGGTCGTGTTATGACTCCGACAATGTGCCTTGTCATTCGTCGCGAAAACGAAATCAAAAATTTTAAACCCGTCAAACATTTTTCTTTATTCGGAAAATTTTCTTCCGCCGATAAATTATTTTCAGCCGATTGGCTGATTCCGGACGATTTTCCGAACCTCGATTCGCAAGGAAGAATTTTACAAATTGACGCTGTAAAAAGAATTTCGGACGAATTAAACAATTTTCAGCCTGATACGGCAAAAATTTTGGAAGTAAAGCAAACTCCGAAACAAGAAACTCCGCCTTTGCCTTACTCACTTTCAGCTTTACAAATCGAAGCCGGCAGACGATTTGGTTTTTCTCCGACACTCGTACTCGACACCATGCAACAACTTTATGAGATGAAGTTGACTACCTATCCGCGTTCGGATTGCGATTATTTGCCGGAAAACCAATTTTCGGAAGCTCCGGAAATTTTGCAAGTTTTAAATGAATTGTCCGAAACAACTTTTGCGGAACTCATAAAAAATGTTGACACGTCGATAAAAACTCGTGCTTGGAACGACAAAAAAATTTCGGCTCATCATGCAATAATTCCAACACGAATAAAACCGAATTGGTCAAAATTAAATGACACTCAACAAAAACTTTATACTATGGTTGCTCAAAGATTTATCGCTCAATTTTACGAAAACTTTTCTTTTGTCAGCGTTCAACTCAAAATTCAATTTTCAACTCAATTTTTTATGGCAAAGGGCAAAAATATTACTACTCCCGGTTGGAAAGCTGTTTTCCAAAAGACTGTTGACGACGATTCTGAAGAACAAGTTTTGCCGAATCTCTCCGAAGGTGACGTTGTGAAATTTGTACAAGTCGATATTTCCGAAAAAACGACAAAACCGCCGGCACATTTTTCTCCTTCCACTCTTTTGCAAGCGATGAAAGAAATTTACAAATTCGTTAAAGACGAATCTTTGAAAAACCAACTCAAAGATTGTTCCGGCATAGGAACTGAAGCTACTCGTGCCGGAATAATCGAAAAATTGCAAAGTGATGATTTGCTCAAACTCGACAAAAAAATCTTGGTGCCTACTCCGAAGGCTCTTGACGCTTTTAAGATTTTACCGGACGAATTGATTTATCCGGATTTGACGGCTCTATGGGAGAACGAATTGGACGAAAAAAACGACAAATTTTCGCTTGAAAATTTTATACAATCTCAAATTTCCACGCTCAATAACTTACTTGAACCGTTGAAGAAAAATTTTACCGCAAAGGTTAAAACCTCTCCATGTCCGGTTAAAACCTTTCCATGTCCGAAATGTCAAAATCTCATGCAAAAATTTAAATCCAAAAAAAACGGCGAATTTTTTTGGAAATGTACCATCTGTAATTTGTTCTTTTCAGATAAAAACGATGAGCCGGTTATTCAAATCTGTCCGCAATGCGGTAAAGGTTTTTTAAAAAAACGCGAAGGTAAAAAAGGCATTTTTTGGGGTTGTAGCGAATATCCGAATTGTAATAAATCTTGCGAAGATAATAACGGATT
>CAJOOE010000147.1 GCA_905236145.1 uncultured Selenomonadaceae bacterium | reverse complement strand
TTAATTGTTATCGATACCAATGTCAATATTTGTGCCTTATATCACCCGATTGAAATCGGGAGTTTTACGGCATATTTTAAATAAAACGTTAAACTTCTCCGAAAAAAATTTTCCACATTATACAAAAAAGCAGTCTTAATCTCAACAAAATTTTCAAACGCATTTTTGCCGGCTTTTGAAATTTTTCTTGCAGGAAAATTGAAATGTTTCCGGAAAAAACAGATTAAGTATAAACTGTCCGGGTCGAACGATCGAAAAAATCTGTAAGGAGAAAGGTTTATGAAGAAAATTATTTTTAAGGGAGCGGGAGTGGCCGTCGTCACTCCGTTTGACGGAAACGGAATAAATTTTCCGGAGTTCGGAAGAATACTCGACAATCAAATCAAAAACGGAACCGACGCGATAGTTGTTACCGGAACGACCGGCGAGGCAGCTACGATGAATGACGGGGAACACCGTGCAGCGATAAAATTTGCGGTCGAACACGTCAACAAGAGAATCCCGGTTATCGCGGGCACCGGATCAAATGATACCGCTTACGCCGTTTCCCTTTCAAAATTTGCGGAAGAAGTCGGAGCGGACGGACTTTTGCTTGTCACGCCCTACTACAACAAATGCACTCAACGCGGTTTGATAGATCATTACAACAAAATTGCCGGGAGCGTAAATCTTCCCTGCATTTTATACGACGTTCCTTCGCGTACCGGCGTGGCAATAAAAGTTGATACTTACGTCGAACTTGCAAAAAATCCGAATATAGTCGCAGTCAAAGAGGCGAACGGAAATTTGTCGGAAATTTTGAGACTTCGCAAGGCTTGCGGAGACAATTTGCAAATTTATTCCGGCAATGACGATCAGATCGTCCCCATACTTTCAATAGGCGGCATAGGCGTTATTTCCGTCCTGTCAAATGTCGCTCCGAAAGATACGCATTTGATCTGTCAAAATTATTTTGACGGCAAGGTTGACGAGGCGGCGAAAATGCAAATTGATTATTCGGATTTAATCGACGCTCTTTTCTGTGAAGTCAATCCCGGTCCGGTCAAAGCGGCGATGAGAATGATGGGTTACAATGTCGGGCATTTGCGGATGCCTTTGTGCGAACCGGAGCCGGAACACATGCGGCAAATAAAGACGGCGATGAAAAAACATAACCTTATATATGCGGAGGGAATTTGAATGAAAAAAATTTTAAGCCTTTTAACCCTGTCGATAATGCTTTTGACTTCGGCTGTTGCGTTTGCGGCAAGTGAGGAAACGATTACGGAAGGTGCGGACATCATCGGAATAAAACGCCTTGCCGTCGCCATGCCGATGCACTATAAAATTGCTCCGGACGAGCCGAATTTGGAAGAATTTATCGAGTCGATTTATGTAGCCGGCGGCAAGTCGCGTTGCTATATTCTCTCTTACCGGGAAATGGCAACGAACATTCGCAAGAGTACCGGCATTGACATAAATGCGTTGGACGAAAACAAGGCTCAAAAAGTTTACAAGGAAAATGTCGGAAAATTTGCCGATGCTTACCTTGTCGTGACAACAGCCAACAATCTTTCGATAACTCAATTTTTCTTTGAAGTTTACAACGCGAAAGATCACAGCTTGATGTATCTTTTGACGATTCAGAGCAGAAGTTACGGAAAATATGCAGAGGATTACGAAAAAGCCTGCGAAGAATTTTACAAGACTTTTGACGCTGCGGCGGAGAGAAGTTTGAAAGAGGCTGCGGAAAAAGAAAAGCAGGAACAAAAGAAGAACAGGAAAAAGAAAAAGTAAAGGTTTGCAGAAAAAGCAGAGAAAGCAGGGAGTCGGGGAAAGAGAGTGTGTGTACCGGTTCCCTGCTTTAATTTGCGTGATTGAAACTTATCTTTTGAGGGAGTTTTTCAAGGTTTATCAAATTTTGAACGGCTCGGCGATCAGGGAATCAGGCGGAAAGGTTTGTTGACAGGCGGTCAGCGGGGCATTATACTTCATCTTGAAAGAAGGTAAGTAATTTGAAGTGGATAAATCATCAAATCGTAACCGGCTTCATAATTTATGCGGCAACGGACGATGCACTTTTTGTCGCATCGGGCATAGTCGGTGCGGTGATTCCGGACAAGGTCGAAGGCAAACCGCCGGCAGAAAGTAAGGCTTATTGGAAGTGGCGAAAAAATCACCGGACTTGGTCGCATTATCCTCCGCTCTATCTTTTGCTGATCTTACTTGTGCAATTTGCGAAAATTTATTATCCGTTGCCGACAGTCGAACTTGCGGTAAATTTGATAAGTTATGTTTTAATCGGTGCATTGTTGCATATAGCGGAGGACGGAATTTGCGGGCGGGTGCCGATTTTCACTCCGCACGGAAAACACGGATTGAAACTTTTCAAAGTCGGCTCATGGCAGGAATATTTTTTTGCGGCGGCAATAATTTTTATGTGCCTGTTCGCACGTTTCGGAGATTTGCGGGATTTGCAGAATTTTGTACTCGGAATTTAGCGGAGAAAAAAACTCTGCCCGGTTAAAAATCCTAAAAATCCGACAAAGGTCTTGAAAAGTTTTTTTGATTTGTGCATAATGTGTCTTGTGAAAATTTAAGGAGGCTGAAATAAAATAATGTTGACTTTTTTAATGGTTATCGACGCTCTGATTTCGATAGGATTGATTGCGGCAATTTTGGGACAAGAGGCGAAGTCCGGCGGTATGGGCGGCATGGACGGAAGTTCCGACGCGGTTTTCTCCGGACAGGCACGGGGAATGGACGCACTTTTGGCAAGGGTGACGGTTGTACTCGGCGTACTCTTTGCTTTGATTACGATAATAATTGCA
>CAJOOE010000146.1 GCA_905236145.1 uncultured Selenomonadaceae bacterium | reverse complement strand
TGAGCATTGAGGCAATTATCGAGCCGCCCACGCCGCCGGCAACCGCTTCGGTGGAAAATGCCATTTGAATCATCGTTGCAAGCCCGCCGGGAATCGCGTCAAAATTCACGACGACGACAATCAGAGTCACGACGAGATAAAACGCAGCCATGCCGGGAACGATTATGCTTGAAACTTTTCCTATGGAACGGACTCCGCGAAGTAAGACGGCAAGAGAAAGAACCACGATTATAATTCCCGTTACCCAAGTCGGAATTTCAAAACTTGTATTAAGTGCGGAACTTATCGAATTTGCTTGCGTCATGTTTCCTATGCCGAAAGATGCACAGACAGCAAAAAATGCAAAGAGTGCCGCCATAAATCTTCCGAAAGGCCCGCCGATTCCGTTTTTCATGGCGTACATCGGACCGCCCGCCATTTCACCGACGGAATTTGTTTCGCGATATTTTACCGCGAGAACGGATTCGCCGTATTTTGTGGCAAGACCGAAAGCCGCACTGATCCACATCCAGACTATTGCACCCGGCCCGCCCAAAACCATAGCCGTCGCAACGCCGACAATGTTACCTGTTCCGACCGTTGCGGAAAGTGCGGTCATGAGAGATTGGAACGGCGAGAGATCGCCCTTATGCTCCGTCTTTGATTGCATTATGAGTTTTATGGAATACCACAAATTGATCCAAGGCAAAAATTTTAATCTTATCGTCAAAAATATTCCGGTGCCGACAAGCAAGGTAAGCATTACCGGTCCCCAGACAAAATCGTTGACCTGCGTCAAAAGTTGAGAAAAATCCACTTGTTTTCAGAACCTCCCTACAAAGAAAATAAAAAATTCCTTGCGTATTTTAAGAGAATTTTTTATTTCTGTCAAATTGTGTACAAAATACAAAGTTCAAATCTTCCGGCTTTACTTCGGCTGTGTTGATTTTTTGAATTGTTGCCGGTATAATCCGGAAAAACTTATGCGATCATTCATATCTCAATTATTTTTAAAGGGAGGGTTTCGATATGGAAATGTTGATAGGTTCCGGATTTTTCATTATATTCGCAATAATCGTTGCGGCGGTTTTTCTTCACTTCGTCCCCATAGGACTTTGGATTTCCGCACTTGCCGCAGATGTTCACGTCGGAATTTTTACGCTGATAGGAATGAGAATGCGTCGCGTTCCTCCGGCAAAAATAGTTATGCCTTTGATTAAAGCGAACAAAGCCGGCTTGAATGTAAACGTCAATCAGCTTGAGGCTCACTACCTTGCCGGCGGTAACGTCGATAAAGTCGTCGATGCATTGATTGCGTCCCAGCGTGCTCAAATTGTTCTGCCTTTTGAACGTTCCGCCGCAATAGACCTTGCCGGGCGTGATGTTTTGGAGGCCGTGCAGATGAGCGTCAATCCGAAAGTCATTGAAACTCCGGTAGTTTCGGCGGTCGCGAAAAACGGTATCGAACTTAAAATAAAGGCTCGCGTCACCGTCCGTGCAAATATCGACAGGCTTGTAGGCGGTGCGGGAGAACCCACGATTATTGCCCGCGTCGGTGAAGGTATAGTTACGACGGTCGGCAGCTCCGAAAAACATACGGACGTTTTGGAAAGCCCGGACGATATTTCAAAAACCGTACTCGGCAAAGGTCTTGATGCCGGCACCGCATTTGAAATTTTGTCTATTGATATTGCCGATGTTGACGTGGGAAGAAATATCGGAGCACAACTTCAGACGGATCAGGCCGAGGCGGATAAACGAATCGCACAGGCAAAGGCTGAGGAACGCAGAGCGATGGCGGTTGCCCGTGAACAGGAAATGAAGGCTTACACGCAGGAGATGGAGGCAAAAGTCGTGGAGGCTCAAGCGGACGTACCTCATGCAATGGCAGAGGCTTTGAAGAACGGCAAACTCGGCGTTATGGATTATTATAATATGATGAATGTGCAATCCGATACGGATATGAGAAACGCAATAAGCCGGGCGGGTTCGTCCAAAAAATCCGTCGAACGCAAAGAAAAGGCGTAAGCCATGGACGATTATATTTGGATAATAGCGATTTGGCTTGTATTTTCGCTCTTGGGAAATTTGGCGAATAAGAAGAAATTTCCGCAACAAACGCCGCCGGAAGATTTTCCGGAGGAGAGAAAGCCGGACTTTGAAATTCCCACGCTCGCGAACGATCCGAATTTTCCCGGAGAAGAGCCGACGATTTTAATAAACGACACGACTCCTCAAGCCGAAATTCGCGAAATAAACTTGGAAGAACTTTACCGGCAAACGAAAATTCGCGAAACCGAAAAATTTCAAGCGGAGAGGAAAACGGAAATAAGACCGGAGCCGGAAGGCGAAGAAATCGAACTTTCCGCGATGTTGAGAAATTTAAATTCGGAATCTGCAAAAGAGGCGTTGGTCTTGAGCGAAATTTTCGGCAAGCCGAAAGCGTTGAGAAGAATGTGAAAAAATTTTTCGTCGGAAAGTCGAAAAGATTTTCCGATTTTTTTGTTTGAAAGGCATTTCATGAAAATCTCCAATCGTTTGCTCAACATAATGCTTTTTGCGGTCGCGGCGGGAATTTTGTTTGCGGACAATTTCGGATTTTCTCCGCGAAAAATAATTGCCGGCGGTGCGATTTTTTCTGCGGCGGCAATTATCCTGACTTGGCGGCAAAAAAATTTCGACTTGAAACAAATAATCCTGCCGATAATTTTTTTTATACTCGGTGCGTTAAGATTTTATTTCGCGGACACTTTGCCGGAAAATGACATTTCAAAATTTGCCGGGCAAAATATTTTCGTTTCCGGTACTTTACGCGACGCTCCGCAAACAAAAATTCAGGCGAACGGAGTAACACAAATTCGGACGGTTGTCGATGCGGAATTTGTAAAAGTCGGGCGTGAAAAAATTCCGGTGACGGGCGGCTTGATTTTGACGGCTCATCAAAAGAGCGACGAGCCGATAAATTTTTCCGGGAGAATCGGCGATAAAGTTTCTGCCGCCGGGAATTTGAAGTTGCCGACGAATTACAGAAATCCGGGACAAATCGACACGGTTACCCGGTTGAAGGCGGAAGGAATTACCGCAAGAATGTCGGCGGGGAAAAACGGCGTTGAAGTCGAAAAAATTTCCGGGAGCTTGTGGACAAAATTTTTGCGTTTCGTCGAAGATATTCGCATACATTACCGGGAATCTGTGGCGGACGTAATGTCAACTGAGGACGCGGCGGCAATTTTCGCCATGCTTTTCGGCGGCTATGCGGGATTAAATCCGGATTTGGTTCAGGAATTTCAAACGACCGGAATCGTTCACATTTTATCGGTCAGCGGTTCTCACATGAGTTTGCTTGCCATGGCAACGGCATTTGTTTGTTTGATTTTAAGACTTCCCAAAGGCGTAACATTTACGCTCGGATTTTTTGTAATTTTTACTTATACATTTTTGAGCGGACTTCAGCCGCAAGTTATCCGTTCCGCGATAATGGGAATTTTGGTTTTTCTGGCGACGGCTTTAAATGTCGAGGCGGTAAGCCGGCGACTTTTGACTTTGACGGCATTGGGAATGTTGCTGTTTTTTCAACCGCTCCTTCTGTTCGACATAAGTTTTCAGTTGAGTTTTTCGGCGACCGCCGGATTGATTTACTTAACGCCGGAGTTGCAACTTCTGATGTATAAATTGCCGAAAAAATTTTCTTACCCGGCGGCAATGACAATCGCCACGCAAATTTCAAGTTTGCCGGTCGTAATTTGGTACTTCAATCAAATTCCTTTAAGTTCTGTTTTGGCAAATGTTTTCGTCCTGCCGATTTTGGATTTGGTGATAGTCGGCGGACTTTTGGCGGGAATCGTCGCGGCAATCCTGCCCTTCGCCGGGAAAATATTTTTCGTCGCGGAATCGCTTATTTTCGGAGCGGGAGCGGAAATTAACAGGTTTATCGCGAATTTGCCTTTCAGTGCGGTACAAGTTCCCACAATCGGACTTGCCGCCGGATTTATATATTACATCGCTTTGATTTTCCGTCGCCCGGAAATTTTGATTTTGATTCTGCTTTTACTCGGTTATAATTCTTTCAAGCCGTCCGAAAATTTGGAGGTGAATTTTATCGACGTCGGGCAAGGCGATTGTGCGGTCGTCCTTACCCCTCACAAAAAATGTCTGATATTCGACACCGGCGGCGTTCGCGAAAAAGTTTTCGACGTGGGTGAAAGGGTGGTCGTCCCCTATCTCAAGCACGAAAATATTCGGGAAGTCGATACGATTTTTTTGACGCACGTCCATGAAGATCATTCCGGCGGAGCCGGTGCGATTATAAGAAAAATGCCGGTTCGGGAAATTGTGACTGCCGGCGAACCGAAATCGGAATATGCGGCGGTTTTCGGAATAAGCGAAAAATTTTTGAAAAATCTGCACACGGGGACGGCCGGTGAAATTTTTAAAATCGACGGCGTTGAAGTTCAAATTTTATACGCTCCGAATGTCGGAACGGGCAACGAAATTTCAAACGTCTATCGGATAAAATACGGCGATATTTCTTTCCTGATAACCGGCGATTTGGTGAAGGAAATGGAAGGCGATATGCTCCGGGAAAAAATTGATGTACGGAGTACGGTTTTGAAAGTCGGGCATCACGGGAGTGCGACAAGTTCAAGCCCGGAATTTTTGAAGGCAGTCAATGCGGATTGTGCGGTGATTTGCGTGGGAGCCGGAAACAATTTCGGTCATCCGCGTCAGGAAGTTTTGGACAGATTGAAGAAAACCGGCACGAAAATTTATCGGACGGATACCGACGGACTTGTAAAATTTTACACGGACGGAAAAAAATTGAGCGTCGAAAAATTTGCGAATTGAAGGTATTTGTTATTGCCGGGATTGTCGAACATATTTTTTTGATTTTGACCGGGAAAAATTTTTGTGATACAATTTTCTTGAGTCCGGACGGAAAAAATTTCCGGATCCGGTGACATTTCGTAAAAAAATTTTTTTAAGGAAGTCGGGAGGTTTCAAAAATGAAAATTAAGGCAATTATTTTGACGGCGGCGATTTTTATGATGACTTCGGCGGTTTGTTTTGCGGAAATTTCTCCGAACGAGAGTATGCAAAAAATCTGCAACGCGTTTTTGTATCTTGACGAGGCTGATTTGAAAAGTTTAAACAGTTCACCGGATCAAATGCGTAAAAGTTATATAAGCGGCTTTGAAAATTCAGACGGCGACATAAAATTTACCGGCGAACAGTCGGAGAGAATTACCGATGCTTTAATCGAGCAAGTGCGGCAAAAAGTAAAATTTGACGTGAAAACGGAATCGGTGAGCGGAAATAAAGCCGTTGTTGCCGTTACGATTACCGGAATAAATTTAAATGAAACGATAAGCAAAATTTCTTTCGACGCGACAAATGTGCCGCCGGAAAAATTGAGCGAAGTTGCGACGAATGAAATTATATCCGAATTGAAAAATGTGTCCCCGAAGGCTCCGGTCACCGTGAAATTTAATTTCGTATTTGACGAAAATAACGGTATGTGGTTTCCGGAAGGCGAAGGCGACAATTTAAATCCGCTGTTTGAGGCGGCTTTCGCTTGAGTGAAAATTTTGCAATGTGGAAGAAATTTTTTGCCGGAATAATTTTTTCGACGCTTGCACTCTGCGTCGCAATTTCGTCCTTCAATATTTTTATCGACACTTACAATATTTTTGACGTTCCGAAAAAAGTCGGCATAAATTTTTCTGCATACAAGAGCCGGAATACCGAAAGATTTTTCAAGCCGATTAAAATTATCGACCGCAAGCCGAAAATTATTTTTCTCGGAAATTCAAAAGGCGATTTCGGTTTAAATCCGGATTGTTACGCCGAACTTACCGGACGCGACAAATCCGAAATTTACAACGCCGCAATTCAGAGCGGGCGAATTTTTGAGGCGAGGAATTTTTTGGAACACGCTTTAAAAATAAATCCGGACATTGACCGGGTGATTTTGGGAATTGATTTTGAAATGATTTGCGAAGATTCCGATTCCATGCCCGGATTTGATTCGGAGCAGTTGCGAAAAAATCACATTACCGCGAAAAATTTTTTTGCGGCGACTCTTTCCGGCGACTCTCTCAAAGACAACATTTTCACCTTGCGAAAAAATCTTGCCGGGAAAATTGATTATCCGGTTTACGACGATAACGGCAAGATGAATGAAAAAATGATTGACGAAATTTTTACCGCCGAAAATTCATTTTACAAAAATTCCCGCTACTTTATCGCCAATCAACGCCGAATAAAAAATTTGCCGGACAAACACATCGACGAATTGAAAAAAATTGTCGAAATTTGCCGGGAAAGAAATATTGATCTGCAGGTCGTAATTTTGCCGGTTCACGCCGTCCAACTTCAATCTTACTCTCTTTACCGCCCGGAACTTGAAAATATTTTGCGGAAAGTCGTTGACGTTGTGCCGGTGACAAGTTTTTTGGCTTACGACGAAATTTCCGCCGACGAAAATAATTTTTGGGACTCACTGCACATAAAAAAAATTATCGGTGACAAGGTTATCGAAACTTTGACCGGGCGGGAAAAATCTTTCGGCAAAATTATTACTCCGGAAAATGTTGACGAATACCTTTCAAATCTTTGGGCGGCAGGAGAAAAATTTGCCCCGGAAAATCCGGAAGTCATGAAGAATTTTAAATTTGTCGCCAGATTTTCACCGGAGCCGAATTTTTCAAATTTAATCGAAACTGACTTTGCGGAAATAAAAAGAGCGGAAGTAAACGATTTTCCCGGCGGCAAAGTTTTTTTCGCAACCGCAGCGGTCAAAAATCCGGAGGAATTGAAAGAAATTTACGCCGTCGCGGAAAATCAAGCCGGCGAAAGATTTTTTGTAATGTGCGACAAAAATATTTTAATCGGCGAGATAAATTTAAAAAACATCATGACCGGCAGCGACGATGCCGGGAGCGAATTTGTCACGGAGGCAATTTTCGATTTCCCGCCCGGCGAATACGCTTTGAAAATTGCGGCGGTAAAAAATTCCGGCGAAAAAATTATTTCGTCGTCGGTTCGTACTTTGAAATTTTGATAGACAAATTTTGAATTTTATGATAATTTTTCGTTAAATAAGAATTGAATAAGAATTGAGGGAGTGAAATTTTTATGAGCATAAAAAAAATTTTGGTGCCGGTTGACGGGTCTGTTGACGGATGCAAGGCGGTTGACGAGGCGATTTATCTTGCGACAAAATGCCGGGCGAAAATGGATTTCGTGTACGTTTCCGGCGGGATCAACAAAGACATTCCCGGCGAATTGGTTTTTGACAGAATCAAAACGAAAATACCGGAAGGCATTGAAACGGAAAATCATTTGGAGAGCGGCTCCATTCCGAAAGCAATTTTGAAAATCGCCGACGAACAAAAATCCGATATGATTGTCATGGGAAGTCGCGGCTTGGGACTTTTCAAAGGTGCGTTGCTCGGCTCCGTTTCCCAAAAAATCGTTGAGGAGTCGAAAATTCCGGTCATGGTCATCAAGTAAAAAAATTTTTCTGCGGGCAGGATAAATTTGCGGCTTGAAGAAATTGAATTGAAATTGTTTTATCTGTGTTATTTGTGGGGGAGGGCCGACAATGGCGAAAGAATATTACAAAACTAAAATTATCGGTATCGGCGGAGAAGTTCAAAGATTTCTCGACGTAACCAAAATGGTTGTTCTTTTTGACGATTCGATGGTATTTCCGGAACTCCGCGAATTTTCAGTTCTTCACAGCGGCAACAAGCTGGACGGCAAGATCAAACCGGGCGACGTTCTGAAAATTGCAGATTCCGAATTTCGCATTGTCAAGATCGGCAACGACGTGCAGAACAATTTGAAAAATTTGGGGCATATCGTGGTCAAATTTGACAACGGTGCCGGCGATTTGCTTGAAGGCAGTGTTCACGTCGAAGACAAACCCATTCCGCACATCAGACCCGGCGACGAAATTACGATATACGAGTCAAGCGGCTCGCTCATCGGCAAAAAAGTTGTCGTCATCGGCTCCGGCGATGTCAAAGAGGCTGTCGAACATGCTCTTCATGAAGGCGGTGCGGCGATAGTCGAAGAAGGAGAAGAACACGATTTCACTTTGACGATAAGTTAAGCGAAAATAAAAAATATTTACCGGTCGGAGTACTTGAAGATATGGACAAAGACAGATTTACCGAAAAAAACTTCACCGAGGACTTTGATCCGTACCCGACGAAAAAATATCTTGCCGTCGCTTTAATTTTTTTCGCGGCGGCGTTTTCGGTTATGTATTTTGACATGGACGGAAAGTTGCAGATGTTTCACCGGGAAATTTTTCCCGCCGGCAAAATTTGCTATATAAAAGACTGTCACCCGGTGCCTTTGGCTGACGGAGATTATCCGCTTGCAAAACCGCCCAAAGACTGTTTCGTGAACGGAAAAATTCCCTTGCTTTTGGTGAAGGTCGAAGAAATTTATTATCCGCTGAATATAGAGTCGGATACGCTTTTGCCGAATAACGGCGGCTTGTTGCCTTTGAAAATTTTGTTCGGATTTACTTCACCGCACGCGGAAAATACTTTGAAATACGTCGAGAAGGGCGGCGGAGATCCGGCAAAGGCTTATGCCCGGAAATCCCGGTATTATTTGCACGTTGAGGACGGATTCGGAAAAGTTCGGAGAGAATTTTATTTCTAAATGTCGCAAAGACAAAAAACTCCCTTGCCGAGAAAAAATTTTTTTCGGAAGGGAGTTTTAAATTTATGGGAATTAAAATGCGAAATCCGAAAAATTATTCGGTAAGTTCATACATTGCAATTTCGTCAACTTCGCGATTCGTCGCAACGATATAATCTTTGCCGTTGTTTACGATATGCAGGACATTTGCCGCACCGCAACCCTTGTCGAGTTCCTGAGCAACATATTTGCCGCCTTCGTAAGTGAACGCCAAAAGATAACGTTCCCCCTTGCGATGACCGAGAACCCAAGTATTTTTTCCGCAAATCTTGCCGCCGAAAATCGCGTGGAGAAATTCCAATTTTTCCGGGTAAGTGTAATCGAGTACAAATTTGCCGTCTTTCTTTTGATAAATGTTAATCGTGTCGCCGTGGAAAGGAGCGATCGTGCAGAGTTCTTCTTCGCCGTCGTTGTTGATGTCGAGGAGAAGTCCGTCGCTTGCCGCATCCGCCGTGAGCTGTTCGACGGTCCATTCGCCGCCCGGAGTTTTCGGCGGGCAGAAATGATAAACACCGCCGTCACAGCTTACTATACTGCTTGTTTGTCCTTCGCCGTCAACGTGACGATAATAGCCGTGATTCTTGAGCATATCGTCTTTAATGACTTTGAGTTCAAGCTGATGATCAAAGCTGTAAGTCGAGAGATCGTCCGGAAGTTCCGCACCGAAAACTTTTCCCGGAAAACGCCAATCTTCTTTATATTCGTGATCCGATTTCAAAGCACAGGCGATAAGATAATTTTTTCCGCCGCTTTGAAGAATGTCGAAACGATGGACGAAAGGCAGGGTTACCAAAGTCCGGACTTCCCAATCGTCTTTTGCACGGGGAGAAACGATAACGATTGACGCATTTTTCGAGTCGTTCGGCGAATAAAATTTGCGGGTCGCAAGGAAAATGCCGTCGGAGCCGGGAACCTGTTGCATTGTCATAACGCCGCCCGGTTCTTTCCAGACAACTTCTTCCTGATTTCCGTCAAAGTCGTAAAGTCTGCACTCATTGACTTTTTCTGCGGCAACGAGGAAATGATCGTGACCGTGATATTTGAGTGTTGTCATTGCGTAACATTTTTCAAGACTGCCGATAACTTTTTTGCTGACTTTGAACATTTAAAACTCTCCCCTCTTACTGCTCTACAATTTTTTCAAACCGCGTACGCATAAAATCATTTGCATTTTTGAGTTCCGCAACCCAGTCGGTATTCGGCAAATACCAAAATTCCGTGACATACCGGCGAACACCCAAATCCCATGAAGTCTGCATGACTTTTTCAAAATCCACATGACCGGTGCCGTAAGGAATTTCGCGATATTTTCCGGGAACGGTTTCCTTCAAATGAACGGCGAAAATATGCCCTTCCCCGCTCTTCAAATCTTCCGAAACGTCGTCACCGTACAAAAGTGCGGCGTTGGTAATATTTCCCACGTCCGGATAAACTCCGAGATAAGGCGAATTGACCAGCTTGACATATTTCATCGCCTTTTGAACGTTGTCCATAAAGGGCGTTTCCATAGTTTCAAAGCCGAGCATTACGCCTTCCGCCGTCGCCATTTCCGTCGCAATTTTGAGATTTTTCAAGAAGTCTGCACGGGTGCCTTCGTCGCCGTCCTCATAATAGACATCGTAGCCGGCAAGCTGAATTGTGCGAATACCCAATTTCGCGGCGAGAATTACGGCTTTCTCCATAATTTCCATACTGCGTTCTTGAATTTTTTTGTCGTGGCTGCCGAAAGGATATTTCCGGTGACCGCTCAGGCAGATCGAACGGAAAGGAAGTCCGACCGCACGCATCGCGGCTTTCACTTCGTCAATTTCGCCGTCGGTCATATCGAGCCGGGCAAGTTTTGCGTCCGTTTCGTCAATGCTCATTTCGACATAATCGAATCCGGCATTTTTCGCCGCCTGAAGTTTTTCCGCCCAAGTCAAGGTGCCGGGCATGGATTTTTCATACAATCCGAGTAAATATTTTTTCATAATATTCTCCTCTTCCGGGTCAGCAGGTCAGATGGTCAGAT
>CAJOOE010000145.1 GCA_905236145.1 uncultured Selenomonadaceae bacterium | reverse complement strand
TCCGTCCGCAAAGATTTGGGGACTTTGGAGAGCGAAGGAAAATTAAAACGCACTTACGGCGGAGCGGTTGCCGTTCAAGAAAAATTACAGCCGGCTGAGGCGGAAAAAAGGCGTATTCGCGATGTTGAGGCAAAGAGAAAAATTGCGGCGGCGGCGGTTAAACTCATAAATCCCGGCGAACTTGTATTTTTGGACATTTCAACGATAAGCATAGCCGTTGCGGAAATTTTGGCAAAATCCGAAAACAATTACAACATAATGACAAATATGATCGACGTTTTGGTTATTTTGGCGAGAAATCCGAAAATTGATTTGATTTTCGCCGGCGGCAGAATCGGCAGGGAACGCGACGGATTTTTTGACGCTTTGAACATGGAATTTCTTTCGCGTTTTCGTCCGGCGGTTTCTTTTGTCGGGACGGTCGGAGCGGATTTGAAAAAAAATTCCCTCACCGCAAACGATACCGCAAAAGGTATTCACAAGGCTCAAATTTTGAATAACAGCAAAAATTCTTACATAATGGCGGAGTCGCGGAAAATAGGATTTGAAGGTACTTACAAATACGCCGGCTTTGAAGATGTCTGCGGACTGATAACCGAATTGAAACCTTCTGCGGAAGTTTTGAAGGCGGCGAAAAAAATGAACGTCGAAATTATTTTACCGGACGGCGTGTAAGAATAAAAATGTTGACTTCGACAATTTTCACGCTGTTTTTGATTTGCGTCGCGATTACGGATTTTCGCGAAAGAATGATTTATGACAAAGTCCTTTTTGTTTCGGCGGCAATATTTTTCCCGCTGAATTTTTTTGAGGAATTTGTAAATTTTCCGGACGCGATTTTCAATGCCGGACTCGGTTTTGCGACAATGTTTGCGATTTACAAATTTTCCGGCGAAGGTATGGGCGGCGGCGATGTAAAATTTGTTTCGACGCTGGGACTTTGGCTCGGCGGGGGATTGTTTCCGGCAATTTTTACGGCGGCGATTTTCGCGGCGGTTTTTACACTTCCGCTTGTCTTGAAATCCGGCGACGTGAAAATAAAAATTCCTTTCGGCGTGTTTTTGTCAATCGGAGCGTTTCTGCAATTTGTTTTCGGAATAAATTTTTTTGAGGTATTGCCATGAATCAAAAAGGCTTTGTTACTTTTGAAATAATTTTGTTTGCCGCCGCGATTTCAATTTTCGCCGCCGTCGCCGTCCCGAAAATTTCGCAATTTCTCGGAAAAATTTCTCTTGACTATGAGGCGAAAAGATTTTACACCGAAACGCGATTTTTGCAATCCGGTGCCTCAATCGCCCGATACGACACGAAAATTTTCAAAGACAATATTGCCGGCGGTCAAAATTTGAGATTGGTAATCGAAACGAACAAAAAGGACGGATATTACACGGAGAGAGAGGGAAAACTTCTTCGCGAAAAACATTTTCTGACTTCCGGAGTAAAA
This sequence comes from uncultured Selenomonadaceae bacterium, assembly GCA_905236145.1. Lineage (GTDB taxonomy): Bacteria > Bacillota > Negativicutes > Selenomonadales > Selenomonadaceae > Quinella. The sequence goes on along the minus strand of CAJOOE010000145.1, from coordinate 1,075 downwards.
ATTGACGATTGGGGAATAAATCAAAAACCGTTGATGTTTCAAAACGGAAATTTTTCGGTGAGCGGTCATGTAATTTTTGAATCGGCTACGGCGGGAAGAATAAATATGTATTTCGATTCCGTCGGACGTGTTCGCGGTTTGTGGGAAGATCATGCAAGGTAAGAAAAAAATTTTTGCCGGCAACGAATCCGGCTTTATGCTTTTGAGCGTTATTTTCTTGACGCTGATAATTTCATTTGCGGCGGTGATCTTGATGAACGCCGGACAACTCAAAAAAAATTCTCAATCGACTTTACGACAGACCGCAATTTTTTTGGCGAACGGTCAGTTGGCGGAAATTGAAAGCCGGGCGGCTGCGGGTAATTTATCCGGCGGGAGTGTGCCATACTTGGGAGATTCGGACAACTTGACAACTTACAATGCGGGCAAAAATTTTCCGGTGACTTTTACCGTCCGCAGTGAAGTCAGCGACACGGCGAGCGAAAATTTGAAAAGTGCGACCGTCCGGGTAATTTGGATTTTTGACGGTAAAGAAAACGAAGTCAAATTTTCAAAAACGATTTACGCCGGCGGCAGGTAGTTGACATCAAACCTGCAAAAATATATCGTTGCATTTTTTTTGCAGGAAAATTGAATTGCGGGAAGAAAAAGCAAAAATCGGAAGTTCCGCCGGGAAATTTTTTTTCCGGCATTTTGAGGAGGTAATTTTTAAATGTCAACGATCATCACAAAAGACGGCAGTCTTGCGGAAGTCGAAGGAGCGGAGGCTCTCCACTCCCTAAGACATACCGCATCGCATATTTTGGCACAGGCAATAAAACATCTTTACGGCGGCACGGACGGCAAAGGCGTTAAACTTGCAATCGGTCCGGCGATCGAAAACGGTTTTTACTACGATATAGATTTGGAGAAAAAAATCACCGACGAGGACCTTGCCGAAATAGAAAAGGAAATGAAACATATCGTCAAGCAAAATTTGAAACTTGAACGCAGTGTTTTGAGCCGGGAGGACGCTTTGAAAAAATTCAAAGATGCCGGCGAAGATTACAAAGTCGAATTGATAACGGATTTGCCG
>CAJOOE010000144.1 GCA_905236145.1 uncultured Selenomonadaceae bacterium | reverse complement strand
ATTTATGATTGAAATATTGTTGCCTTCAGCCGTCAGGGTATCGGCTTTCAGTTTTCCCAAAAATACAATGCCGCCGCTCAAATCGTTGTCATTTATCACGCCGGGCAAAGTGCCGTTTGTTATGAAGTTTGAAATATCGGTTGCCTCCAAACTTCTTGCAGACGCGGTGAGAGAGCCGACATCTACCTGAGAACCGACACCGAAAATTATGCCGTTGGGATTTAAAAGGAATACGTCAATGCCTCTTGCATTGAGCGCACCGAGAATATTGGACACACTTGTCCCGTCAACGAGATTTAAAACTTTTGCCATTTCGCTGAATTTGACCGTTTCGCCCGCACCGATTGAAAAATCATTCCAGCGAATGAAAGAATTTAAATCCTTACCCGCGCCGACAATATCCATAACATTATCGGCGGAAGTAATGTTGTCAATATTCGTTCGTTCCTGTGTTGAAGTTTCAACGGGCAGAGCGTAAGTCTGTGAAGGCACGCCGCCTGCCAAAATCGATGCGGCAATCATTGCACCGATTCTTTTTCTCCAAGTCTTTCCCGTCTTCATTTTGATGCACCCCGATTCCTTTTCGCCCGCTCTCCCGAAAACGGGTAAAAGTTTATGTGAAACATTTATGAAATTTATTCGATAATACTCCGAAAATAATTTGTCTTTATGTGAAATATACAACAAAAAATTTCCCGGTGCAACAAGTTTTGATAATCCCGGAAAAAATTTTTTTCGAGTGAATGTATTCAAAAAGGCGTTGCAGGAAAACTTAAATATTTCCGGAAAAAAACACACGGAAACAGTTCACTTCGAGAGGAGAAAAATTTTTTGACGAAAAAAATAATTGTAGCGGGAATCGGACCGGGAAGTGAAGATTACATAACGCCCGCCGCTCTGAAAAAAATTCGTTCGGCAAAATTTTTGGTTGCGGGAAAGAGGGCGTTGGAGCAATTCGCCGGGGCGGAGCAAATCACTTTTCCGATAACCGCAGACCTCGACGCGGTTTTAAAATTTATTCGCGAAAAAATTTCGGAAGGTGAAGTGGTTGTCCCGGTCAGCGGAGATCCGGGCTATTATTCGATTTTGGATTTTCTGCGAAAAAACTTTCCGCCGGAAAAAATTGAAGTCATTCCTTCGATAAGTGCCATGCAACTCGCTTTTGCCAAAATTTCACTTCCTCATCATTCGGCAACTCTCTCAAGTTTTCACGGCAGACGGCCGCCGGACGAAGTTTTAAAATTCAAGCCCGGAAAAATTTTGGGATTGCTGACCGACGCAAAATATAATTCCGCGACAATCCCGGAAATTTTAATCGGACTCGGTTGGTCGAAAAATTCCCGGCTCGCGATCTTTGAAAAACTCTCTTACCCGGACGAAAAAATAACTTTGACGACTTTGGAAAAAGCCGCAAAAGTTGAGCCGGCAAAGCATTGTATTTTGATAGTCACTGACGCGGGAACAAATTAAAAGCAGACAATTCAAAAGGGATTGTCTGCCGTTTTTTTGTTTTATTGTGAAGTTTGCGTAAAGTCTGCGGCGGTGTGGCTGTCCAAAGTCGCACGCGATTCGCCGCTGACTCCCGCAGTGATGGCATAATCCGTCGCGTTAATTTTTGTTGCCGTTATCGAATTATTTGACTTTATGTAAGCGGAGCCGGTCGGCGGTTTCAAATCATTAACGTCCCTGACATAAGCGGAGAGTTGACTCAATTCCGTGGGGTAAGTGCCGTTTTCCATGTAATACATTGAAATTGCCGTGTCCAGCGTTGCCAAATCCGATTGAATTTTTGCGGTGTTTGCCTTTGTGATTATCGCGGTAAATCGAGGGACGGCAACCGTCGCCAAAATGCCGATGACCATAACCATCAAAATGACTTCCAAAGTCGCAAAACCTTTTTGATTCATAAAACTTTGCACTTCCCCTCTAAATTTCGCGGATACCTTTCAACAGCCAAGTTTGAGGTTGAGTAATTTTGACTTTTATCAAATCGCCGGGTTTTTCGTTGCCGTGTTTAAAGAGTACAAGTTTATTCGTTCGTGTGCGTCCGGTGAAAATATTTTTGTCGGTCTTGCTCTCACCTTCGACAAGTATATCAAAAATTTTGTCCTTGAGTGCAAGATTTTTTTCAAGACTTATTTCGTCCTGCACCTTTATCAATTCTTCAATTCTGCGGTGTTTTGTTTCGTCGTCGATTTGATCCGGAAAAGTTGCGGCGGGAGTTCCGCTCCGCTTTGAATAAATGAAGGTAAACGCCGCATCAAATTTTACTTCACGAATCAAATTAATCAATTCCCGGAAATCTTCTTCGGTTTCGCCGGGAAAGCCGACGATTAAATCGGTGGTCAAAGAAATTTCCGGAATTTTCGCCCGGATTTTTTCGACGAGCCGCAAATATTTTTCCGCCGTGTAAACACGATTCATTTTTTTCAAAATTTTATCGCTGCCGTGCTGAACCGGCAAATGTATATGTTCGCAAATTTTTTCACCGGAGGCGATCGCGTCAATGACTTCGTCCGACAAATCTTTCGGGTGACTGGTCATAAATCTCAGGCGTTGAAGTCCGGAAATTTCATTTGCCGCCGTCAAAAGTCCCGAAAAAGTCTTTCCTATGTCCTTGCCGTAAGAATTTACATTTTGACCAAGCAAAGTAACTTCTTTAAATCCGGAATCGACCGCACCGCGAATTTCGGCAAGAATTTCCTCCTCCGACCGACTGCGTTCACGACCGCGAACGTGGGGAACTATGCAATAAGTACAAAAATTGTCGCAACCGTACATAATGGGGACGAAAGTCGAAACTTGCCCGGCACGAATCGGAGAAATTTTTTCAATATTGATTTTTCCGCCGACATTTGAAACGTCCACGACCTGACCGTGCAGAGTTTCAATACCTTCAACGACTTTTGCAATTTCGTTTATCTGTCCGGTGCCGAGAACAAAATCCAAGTGCGGAGCACGCTTGATTAAATTTTCGCCTTCCTTTTGAGCCATGCAACCGGTCACGCCGAAAATCAGCGACGGCTTTTTTACCTTCAATCTTTTCAACTCTCCGATTTTTCCGAAGGCTTTATCTTCCGCAGTTTCACGGACGCAACAGGTATTTATCAGGAGCAAATCCGCCTCGTCAAAATCGTCCGTCAAAGTGTAACCGATCTCTTTCAAAAGTCCCGCCATTCTCTCCGAATCCGCGACATTCATTTGACAGCCGTATGTCAAAATTTTTAACTTTTTCATCTTGCCGAAAAAATTTTTCGCTCCCTTCGATAAAAAAAATAAACGTCCGATACAACGATCGCAACATTTACCCCCTCAAAAAAAAATGGCAGGGGTAGCTGGACTCGAACCAACGCATGCGGGATTCAGAATCCCGTGCCTTACCGACTTGGCGATACCCCTGTGCCGACTTGCCGTCAACGGAGAGCATTTTACTATACAAATTCTTTCTTGTCAATAACCCCTGCCGGCGGTTCATAAATTTTAAGCGGAAATGACATCAAGCAAAAGTCGGTCATCATCACTTGCGGAAGCGGAGCTTTCTCGCTAATTTTTGTTAAAAGCAATTTGTCCGGGCAGGAAAATTTTTCATAAAATCGAAATAGAAAACATTAATCTGTCCCGTGCAATCGACACGGACTGTCGAACCAAAAATCATGAAGTCGGGAGGAAGTAAAATTGAAAAAGTTAATCATAAAAAATTTAACAAGGCGACAGAAAAATTTTTTGACGCTCGCGGCGGCAATCGGTTTTGCTTTCCCGGCTTGTCAAGTTGCGGCATCTCAAACCGAATACGTCTGTCACGACGGCAAAGAAATGATACAAATGGAATTTTTCGACGAAGGCGAATTTACTTCCGAGTATACGCTTGATTCAAGTTTGATTGACGCGACGAAATCCGCGACAGCCTATTGGACGGGGATTTTGGGACCGCGTTCAAAATTTTCTTCGGCTTGGCAAATTTTGGTTTCAACGCAGAAAAATTTTCAAAACGCTTTCGCCTCTTCTTATGCTTTCAAAGACAAGGAAGAGTCCGGAAGAAACTTTATCGCGGAAATGTTGCAGGGGAACAGAAATTTGGTAAATCTCGACTTGAAATCTTTTGCAACGGCGGAAGGTAAGGACGAGGAGGAAAAAATTAAAAACACGATTCCCGACGGAGTTGTCGGTTTGTCTTTGGTGGTAATCGGTCAACATTTAGGTGCAAATCGCGACGGCGTAATTGACGGGTGGGCGGTCGATACCGATACCGTTTTGCCGACCAATGAACAGGCGGCGGACTTCATCGGAGCTTTTCGCCATGAACTCGGTCACACACTCGGAATAGTTCCGGCGATAAAACATACAGATGCCGCCGGGAATGTTACGGAAGATACGATAACAGCGACCGACGGCACGGTTTATATGAAATTTGCCGACGATGTCAAAAATTCTTACTCGTGGAATATGCACCTTGTCGATGAAAATTTAAATCCGGCAAAGGCGGGAATGAGGATTATAACGCCTGAAACTTTTTCCGAACTTCAAGCGAAAAATCCGGACATCAAGCAATCCGATTATTTTATCGTGTCGCAAAAACCGAACTTGAATAATCCGACGTCCGGCTACGCTTATTTTATCGGTGACAATGTGACGGCGGTTTTGGACGGTGCGACTTTTTCCGGCGTTTCGGGACTCCCGATAAACGGCTGGGAAGAATACAACCATACACAAAAAAATACAAGTTTTGAAGGGGGACATCTTCAAACTGCCGGAATGATGAGTCACCGGAGTTACAGCAATTACACCGGCTTTATGGAAGTCGAACTCGCCGTCATGCAGGACTTGGGTTATGACATTGACCGGAAACTTTATTACGGGCGTTCGATTTACGGAAACGATCTGACCGTTGACAATACGACGGGTTACGGAAAAAGAAGTATTTTGGGAACTTATTACCTGCCGAATACTTACAGCCAAATTCCGCTCGGTGTCGGCTTGCACGTTTACGGCTCAAGAAACACCGTCACGCAATCCGGTAATATTTTGACGCAGGGAACGGGTGCGGTCGGTATCCGGGTTGACGGTTACGGCAATACGATAAATATTCCCGACTCGACCGAAATTCATGCGGACGGTTACAGGGGTAAGGGAGTTTTGATTGCTTACGGCAGAAATCAAAATTTGAATCAGTCCGGCATTGTCACGGCGACCGGGCAGGGCGGCAACGCGATTGAATTTAACTTCGGCTCGTCCGCAAACGGCGCACTCGACGAATACAGAGGTTCTTACATAAGGTACAAAAGAGACGTCGATGCTCTTACAGGAAACATAATTTCGGCTGAAAACGACAATTTGACCGATATGGATATAAGTCAATACAACGTCCGTGCAGATGAACTTGACGGCGCATTGGTTGACAATTTCAATTTGTCCGGAACGATAACCGGCGGCGAAAATGCAATTTATATCGGAAAAAATGCTCTCGTCAAAAATATAAACGTCAACGCCGGAGCGGAGATTAACGGCAATATCAAATCCGATTGGAAAAATTTTTCGGAGAGTGACGGAATTTTTTCTTCATACAAAACGGTTGCTTACACCGAAAAAAGCAAAGATGATAACGGCAATGAAATCGAAGAAGAAACCGGCGAAACAGAACCTTTGAAAATTCAATACAACGGCACGAAGTATGCGTATACTTTTTATATCCCCGACCTTACGACAAATTTAAATTTCAATGCGGATATGATTTACTCCGGCGACATTACCGGAACGAACAATATGAAACTCTATATAAATTCCGGGACGACGACTTACACCGGCTCGGCAGATGTTTTGAATGTCACCGTTGCAAACGGGGCAAGTCTTTTCGGAGGAACTTACACGGTCAACGATATGAGCGAAAAAATTGCGGAAGGTTTTTCCGACGACACGACCGGGAAGTTTATAAATCACGGGACTGTCGGAGCGGCATCCGCAGATTCGATTATGACGATTAACGGCGATTTTGTTTCCGACGGCACTTTGCAGGCTGTAGGCGGCGGCTCCGGCGGCTATATAAAAGTCAGCGGCGATTCCGATATAGACAGCTCGATCGTCACGGTGAAAAATGCTTTGCCCGGCGAAACAAATCTTGTCCTTACCGCAAATTCGATAACCGGCACGGCAACGGCTTACGAGTCCGAAAGAGTTGTGGAAGTTTCCGCTCTGATGAACGCCTCCGGGAAAATTGAAGGCGACAAGTTGACTATAACGACAAGTGCGGCGAACAATCTCGGCGAATTGACTTCCGACGAATCGGAAACTCTCAACGCCGTTTCAAAAATAAATTCCGCTCTTTCAAATTCCGGCGACAGTCGAATAAACGAAATGCGGACGATTTACAACTTGGATCCCGACGACACGAAAAAATCTTTGAACGAAATTTCCACCGAAGATTCGGTCAACACCCTGAACCTTGTACAGAAAAATACTGTTGTCGATAAAGTCATTTCCGACAGATTGAATAAAGTTTTCGCGGCGACGCAGATTGAAGTGCCGATTATGCCGGCGAGATTTTCGGACGGCGACGGCGAAGAAAAATCTTTGGTGAAAGCCGAGATTGAAATTCCGAAAGTCGAAAGGAACGACAACAATACTTGGATAAGTTTCGGAAAGAATTGGGGAAGTTTACGCGGAGACGTTGATTATCACGGCAAGACAATTTCCGGCGGCTGGGACAAGCCTTTCGGCAAAAATTGGAGAGGCGGCGTTTTCGTCAGCTACGGCACAATGAGTTACGGGGCGACACATTCTCACGCAAATATTTACGATACCCGCGTGGGAATTTATTCCGGTTGGCGAAAAGGAGCAAATATCGCTTATCTCTATTTTGATGCCGGTTGGCTCAGAAATTCTCTGCGTCGCGGACTCCCCACTCTGGGACTTTCCACCGACGCGAAATATTCAAGTCATATTTATGAGATCGGCGGGGAATTTCGTCACGACCTTCAACAAAACAGAACTTGGCACGTCATGCCGTTTATAAACTTTCAAGCGTCGTATTTGAAACAGAACGGTTACAGGGAAAAAGGTGCCGGCATTTACAATCAGCACGTCGATTCCAAAAATAACACATACGCGACCGGAATGATCGGAATGGAGTTTAAACGCTATACAAGATCCGGAAGTTACGGTTTCAGATTCGGTGTCAAGCACGGTCTTGCCGGAGCGACTCCGAATATTCGATTCAATTATGAAGGTGATTCCGCGACAAGTTACACGATTTCCGGCAATCAGGACAAAACTCACGGCGTATTTGCAATTAAAGCCGACACGGAATTTGCAAGAAATTGGTTTATCGGTTGCGATGCGGCTTTCCAACGCGGAGCCCATGACAAAGATATTTCCGCATCTTTAACCCTGCGTCGTGTCTGGTAAGAAATATTTGATGTTGTTTGTTGTCCGGCTGCGGAGAAAAAAATTTTCCCCCGACCGGACAAAAGATTTAATCGGGAGGTTTTTCAAATGACAACGCCACCTTTATTGCATGTTCTCAATTCAATCACCGCCGGCTTTCCGGATTTGAAGAAATTCAAAAACAAAAATGTTTTGGTTATCGGCGGCTTTACGACAAAATTTGTTTCCGATGATGATCCCGCCGGGATTTATGCAGCCGACTGCATAAAAAATTTGGCGTTAAAATTCGGTGCGAAATCCGGCAAGACTGCGGCAATTCCTCAACAGGTCAGCTCAATCGACATTGTTTGCGATTACGTCGCCGAATTTGAAGAACTTGCGGAAAATCCGGACTTGAAAGAAAAATTTGAAATCGTAATTGTTTTGGAAGGTTTGGAAAAAGTTCAAAATCCGGTTACAGCCTTGCAAGCCGTGAGAAATTTATCGGCGGAGAACGGGCAAATTATACTTTTCTTCAGAACTTCGGCGGAATTGGGGACGAAATACAGACTTGATTTTTTTGAGGACAACTGGAGATATTCGGATCACGATATTGAAGATTTCTTCAAAGCGGACAAAAATTTCAAGTCGTTAAGTTTTTCGGAAAAAGAATTTATCCTGATGACTTTCAAAAAGAGTGCGAAAAAATTTACTCCGGACGGGGAGGAAAATTTTTTCAACTGTCGCGTCGGAAAGAAAATTCCGGCATCACAAGGCAAAAATCTCGGATTTTTCCGCGAATACACGGAGCTTTCAAAAGTCGCGGAAATAGAGCCGACCGATAAAGTCGAACATAATTATCTGGATAAGTATGAATTTGTCCTGCAGAAATTCAAGGACCGGACTTTCAAAATTCTTGAACTCGGAATTTTCGACGGCGGCAGTTTGCGTATGTGGAAAAGATATTTTCCCAACGCCGAAATTTTCGGAGTCGATATTGATCCCCGCTGTGCGAAATTTGAGGAAGAGCGTATTCATGTGGAAATTGCGGATTTGTCTTCGGAAGAAAATTTAAAGAAACTTATACCTATCGGAGCGGAAATTATTATCGACGATGCCTCGCATATTTGGAGCCATCAGCTTAAATCGCTGTTTACTCTCTTTCCCGCGTTGCCGAGCGGCGGAATTTTCATAATGGAAGATATGGAAACTTCCGTCAATCCGGATTTGTTTCCCGGTTTCAACGACATAAAAATAAGTGCTTACGATGTTTGCGAGCGGGTGGCAAGAGTCGTAATGAGTAAACGCCCGGACGCTTTCAACGACGCATTGAGCAATTTAATCACGAGGGTCGGCATGGCGACGGAATTTATTGCTATGATTAAGGGCAGTTGTATTTTGATTAAGCGTTGAATTTTTTTCGAGAAAATGCCGAGAGTTTCAGAAATTTGAAATTCTCGGCATTTGTTACAAAATGCCCGTGCAGCGGTTTTCCGGAGTGCGGGTGAAAAATCTTTCAGCTTTCGCTCTCTTTCTCCTCAAGTTCCGAAATTTTTTGTTTCAATTCCGAAATTTCATTTTCCAAAATGCCGTTGTAAAGTTTCAGCAAACTTCCCTGCGTAAAAAGGTATGCCGTCAAATCGGCGTTTTCTTCCGGATTGACGGAAAAAATATGTTTCCTTACAAAATCATAGACGGCAAAAGGCTGCAATCTCTCCAATGCAAAAATTTTGTTGCCCATAATATTCAGCCGCGTCCCGGCGAAAAAGTCGATAATCATATACTTGCAAATCGGATTTTCGGCGAGAAAATCGACTTTTGCGGAAAATTTTTCGATAACCTTTACCGCCTCAATCATATTCCGGGCAATTTCCCAAGAATCTCTGACTTTGTTTGAAAGTGATCCGTTGCGTATTCTGTAATGGTAGCCGAGAAAGGGAACGCGAACATAATTTTTTGCGACGGAAAGACTCATAAATACAAAAATCAAGTCTTCAAAGCTGGTCATATTCGGAAATTTGATATTGTATTTGTTTATCATTTCGCGGCGGAAAAGTTTGTTGCAACCCCACCACAAAAATTTTTTTTCGGTCAGACGTTTGATCCTGTCGGTAATGTCGTAAGTTTCCAAAGTCGGCTCTTGAACGATTCCGCCGAGTTGAAAAGTTTCTATGATCGTCCTGTCCTCTTCCTCAATGTACCGATAATACCTTTCGCAATGAACGACGTCCGCATCAAAATCTTTTGCGACTTTGTAAAGATTTTCAAAAGTGTCCGTGTCCAAAAAATCGTCGCTGTCCAAAAAATAAATGTATTCGCCGCGAGCCTGTTTTAAAGCGAAGTTTCGAGGAATACCCGGACGGCCGCTGTTTCTCATCATTCGCAAAATTTTTAATCTGCCGTCAAATTTTGAAATCATTTTTTCCGCGACCGCAACCGAATTGTCGGTTGACAAATCGTCCGCGATTATGACTTCAAAATCTTGAAAAGTTTGATCCAGCAGGGATTGCAAACACTCCTCAATATAACTTTCCGTGTTGTACATTGAAATTATCACGGAAATTTTTCTTTGAATTTCCGGCTCTTTACCGGACGACTTCTTTTTTAATTTCGCCACGATTCATACCTCCGACTTCTACATTTTTGATTTTTATTCGCCCGTCCGACTTGAATATCCTGCCGCCGGCTTTACTTTGAATTTCGTTCGGTGTAGAATAAAATCCGGAAGTTCCGGAAAAAAATTTTTTTCAAAGGATGATTGAATTTAAATGTTGATTGCGGAAGTCTGTGCAAATGTGCAGGTAAAAAGTATAGATCAAACTTACACATACAAAGTGCCGGAGAAACTGAAATTTCTGTCGGCGGGCTGGCGGGTAATCGTCCCTTTCGGCGGCAGGAAAAAAATTGACGGCTTTGTGATGAATGTCCGGGAAGTCGAAAACCCGGATTTTGATTTCGAGTTGAAAGAAATTTCGGACGTGATTGACGATGAGGCTTGGTTCACCCCCGAAATGATAACGGCGGCAACCCGGCTTGCCGAATTTTACCTCTGCCCTTTGGCTCAAGCGATGTCGCTTTTTATGCCGGGAAAGAGCGGAAAAAAAATCTCTCCGAAATTCGAGGAATATGCAAAACTTATTCGCCCGTTTTCACCGGAGGAGTTCAAGAGAAGTCCCGCCCGGCTGAAGTTGCTGAATTTTTTGAGCGGCAGGGGTGAAGTTTCTTTAAACGAAATTCGAGCGGAAAAATTTTCTTCAAAGACCGTCAAAGACCTTGAACAAGGCGGTTACATAGAAATTTCCCGCCGCAGAATTTTTCGCGACAGCTACGCAAATTTTCCCGGTAAGAAAAACAATTTTGATTTAAATGAGGATCAGCTTGCCGCCGTCGATACCGTGAAAAAATTTGTCGCGGAGAAAAAATTCGGGGGATTTCTTCTGCACGGCGTGACCGGCTCCGGCAAGACGCAAGTTTATATCGAGATTGCAAAGAGTGTAAGAAAATCCGGACGGCGGGTTATAATCCTTGTCCCGGAAATTTCGTTGACCGCACAAACCGTCAGAAATTTCAAGGCGTATTTTCCGGACTTGACCGTTATTCACAGCCGGCTGAGTATTGACGAACGCAGCGACGCTTTTCACAAAATCCGCAACGGTGAATCGGGCGTGGTAATCGGAGCGAGGTCGGCTCTGTTTACTCCGATTGACAATTTGGGCTTGATTGTAATGGACGAGGAGCAGGATTTTTCTTACAAGCAGGACGAATCTCCCCGATATCACGCAAGGATTATCGCGGAAGAATTTGCACGGGTTCACAACGCCGCAATAATTTTCGGTTCCGCCACGCCGAGTCTTGAAACTTATTACCGGGCGAAAATTTCCGGCGAACTCTTTTATTTGAATCTTCCTCACCGGGCTTTGAATCAACCTTTGCCGACAGTCGAATGTGTCGATATGAGGAAAGAATTGAAGGACGGCAACAGGAGCGTTTTAAGCCGGAGTTTGAAAAAATTACTTGCCGAAACTTTGAAAAGCGGCGGGCAGGCTATCTTGCTTTTGAATCGTCGCGGCTATTCGACTTTTGTGATGTGCCGGGAGTGCGGGGAAGTCATAAGATGTCCGGATTGCGGGCTTTCAATGACTTACCACGCAGACGGCTCTTTGAAATGTCATCACTGCGATATTGAACAAAGTACGCCGAAAATTTGTCCGAACTGCGGGAGTAAGTATATAAAATTTTTCGGGACGGGGACGCAGAAGTTGGAGCAGTTTTTAAAAACGGATATGCCGGACGCGAGAGTTTTGAGAATGGACAGGGATACGACCGCCCAAAAATTCGGCCACCGAAAAATTTTGTCGGCGTTCGAGCGGAAGGAATTTGATATTTTGTTCGGCACTCAAATGGTCGCGAAGGGACACGACATTCAAAATGTTACCGCCGTCGGGATTTTGAGTGCGGACGCATCTTTAAACATTCCCAATTTCCGGGCGGCGGAGCAGTGCTTTATGCTGATAACTCAAGCCGCCGGCAGAGCGGGAAGGGCAGACATTCCCGGAAAAGTCATCGTTCAGGCTTATGAAGTCGAGGCTCCGGCGGTTGTTTTCGGTTGCCGGCAAGATTATGAAGGATTTTTCAAAAGCGAATTGCCCGGACGCAAAGAACTTTTCTTCCCGCCTTTCAGCCGATTGGTCAAATTGATTTTCCGAAATACCGACGAAGAAAAAGCAAAAATGTCCGCAGAAAATACCGCGAACATTTTGAAAGCCGAATTTTCATTTTCCGAAAAACGCCACGAAGTCAGAGGTCCTGTCCCCGCCATGATTGCCAATTATCGCGGCGAGTTCAGATTTTTGCTTGTCATTAAGACCGAAGATTTGAACGAAGTACGCCGGATAATGATTGAACACGATTTGCAAAAACGCAACGACGTTTTGATTGACATAGATCCGATTTCGACGGATTGAAATTCATTCGCCGCCGAGTCCCAAATTTCTCAAGGCTCCCGCCGACTTCCTCCAATCCTTTTTGACTTTTACCCACAAGTCGAGAAAAACTTTTTTGCCGAGCAGCATTTCAATTTCCGGACGCGAATTTTGCCCGATACTTTTTAAAAGTGTTCCCTTCTTGCCGATTAAAATTCCTTTCTGCGAATCCCTTTCGACGTAAATCGTCGCCCGGATATAAGCGGTGCCGTTTTCCCTTGTCGTCATTTCTTCCAAATCCACCGCGACGGAGTGCGGCACTTCGTCCTCCGTCAAATACAAAATTTTTTCCCGGATAAGTTCGGCGATAATCAATCTTTCCGGCTGATCCGTGACCATTTCCTCCGGATAATATTTCGGGCCCGCCGGCAGAAATTTTCTTGCCTCTTCCAAAAGTGTTTCGACATTCGTCCCGTCCGCCGCACTCAAGGGAACGATTTCCGCAAATTTATAACGCTTTGAATATTCTTCGATTATCGGCAAAATTTTGTCGCGTCCCGGCAGAAGGTCAATTTTGTTTACGATTAAAATGACCGGTTTCGTCGTCGCGGCAAGTCTTTCCAAAATATATTTTTCGCCGCCGCCGAATTTTTCCGTCGCGTCAATGACAAAAAAGATTGCGTCAACTTCCTTCAGCGTCCCTTCCGCCGCCTTCAACATAAATTCGCCGAGTTTAAATTTCGGCTTGTGTATTCCCGGCGTGTCCAAAAAAATGTATTGCGTGTTTTCCGTCGTCAAAATGCACTGAATCCTTGTCCGGGTCGTCTGCGGTCTGTCGGACATAATTGCGATTTTCTGTCCTATAATTTTGTTTACGAGCGTGGATTTTCCGACATTCGGTCTGCCTATGACCGCGATAAAGCCGGATCTGAATTTTTTCTCCTCCATGACAATTCCCTCCCGGTTAATCCTCACTTGAACCTCTCCCGCTTTTTATTTGCAGGAAAACTATCAACACAAAAATTGCAATACCGGCAATATCCGTTTCCAATCCGGGCTTGATCATCAACAAGCCGCCGGCAAACAAAACAAATCTCTGAATCGAAGGCATCGGAGCGATTAAATATCCTATCAGCGAGGAACTCAACGCAATCATTCCCATGAAAGCCGTGACCAGCGAAATTAAAAGTCCCGTCGAAAAACCTTCAGTCATCAAAAGTTCCGGACTCATGACGAACATATAAGGAATTATAAACGCCGCTATTGCCAATTTCGACGCATTGACTCCGGTCTTTAAAGCGTTTCCGCCGGAAATTCCCGCACCCGCATAAGCCGCCAACGCTACCGGAGGAGTTACGTCCGCGATTATTCCGAAGTAAAATACAAACATATGTGCCGCCAAAATCGGTACGCCCATTTGTATCAGAGCCGGTGCGGCTATCGTGGAAGTTATTACATAGTTTGCGGTTGTGGGTACGCCCATACCCAAGACGATTGCCGTCAACATTGTGAAAAACATACTCGGCAACAACATTCCGCCGGACAAGTCCAAAAGTCCCGATGCCATTTTCAAACCCACGCCGGTTTTTGTCACGACTCCGATAATTATTCCCGCCGCCGCACAGGCAACCAAAACTCCCAAAACGCTTTTAGCTCCGGTTTCAAGACCTTTTACAATTTCCGCCGGTTTCATTCTTGTTGACGCTCTCAAACTTGAAACGATTATCGAAAGGAAAATCGCGATCAACGCCGCCCTCATCGGAGTATATCCGCTCACAAGCAAATAAACCGTTACAAGCAGGGGAATTGACAAATGTCCCCGTTCTCTCAAGATTGTAAAAAATTTCGGCAGTTGATCGCGGGGGACGCCTTTCAAATTCCCGCGTTTTGCCTCAAAATGCACTCCGAGCCATACGCCGGTAAAGTACAGAAAAGCCGGAATAACTGCCGCTTGAACTATTTCGACGTAAGGCACGCCGACAAATTCAGCCATTAAAAACGCCGCCGCTCCCATTACCGGAGGCATAAGCTGTCCGCCGGTAGATGCCGCCGCCTCAACCGCACCCGCAAAATTTTTGTGATAGCCCAACTTCTTCATCATCGGTATTGTGAGTGACCCGGTGCCGACGACATTTGCGACGGAAGAGCCGGAAACCGTTCCCATCAAGCCGCTTGAAAGTACGGCAACTTTTGCCGGACCGCCGCTTGCCCAACCGGCTATCGCGTTTGCAATATCTATAAAAAATTTTCCCAAACCGGTGCTTTCCAAATACGCTCCGAAAAGTATGAACAGAAATATAAATGTTGAAGAAACTCCGAGCGGTATTCCGAAAACGCCTTCGGTCGTGTACCAGACGTGGGAAACAAATTGCCCCAAAGTCAGACCTCTGTGTGCCAAAACTCCCGGCATATATGGCCCGACAAAGGCATAAGTTACAAACAACAAGACAACGCAGACCATAGGAATACCGACAACACGCCTTGCCGCCTCTATGACAAGCAATATTCCGATCGTCCCTGTTACAACGTCCTCCTGCGTGGGAAGTGCGGATCTCAAAATCAATTCGCGGTACATTATTATTATGTAAGCCGGAGCAGCCGCTCCCAAGATTGCCAAAAATGCGTCGAGCGGGTGAAGTTTGTCACGCCGCCAAGATTTTTTTGTCGGGTAGAGCAGAAACGCCAACGCCAAGCCGAAACCCAAGTGAACCGCTCTTTGCAGTTGAGCGTCCAATACTCCGAAAGTCGCAGTGTAAAGCTGGAATATTGAAAAACTTATCGCGAGTGCCGAAACAAATTTTTTCATCGTGCCGACATATTCCATTGTATTCGATTCTTTATCATATTTTTTTAAAACTTCTTCTCCGCTCATTGTCGTTTTTTCGGTCATAAATCGTCCTGCCTTTCGCCAAAAAATATTTTTGCCATTTTATCACGAAATTAAGATTATGAAAAGTTTTGAATAAAATTTGCAACGATTTCACTCTGTCAAAAAAAAAATCCCTCCCCGTCAAATTGACCGGAAGGGAAAAATATTTATTTCGGTTTGTAAATATCCGCTTAAATTACATCATGCCCGGCATACCGCCGCCCATCGGAGGAACCGGAGGAGTCGGCTCGGGTTTGTCGGCGACCAAAGTTTCGGTCGTGAGAACCATAGCCGCGATTGATGCAGCATTTTGAAGAGCGGAACGGGTGACTTTCGCCGGATCCACGATACCCGCTTTAATCATATCGACATATTCGTTGGTGAGAGCGTTGAAACCTACGCCTTTGCCCGCCTTCTTGACTGCCTCGACAACAACGCTGCCTTCTTCGCCGGCATTGTTCGCAATCTGACGAACAGGCTCTTCAATCGCACGTTTGACGATTTCGACACCGACTTTTGCATCGCCGTCAAGCTTAACTTCGTCAAGCACCGGAAGAATGTCGATAAAGGTTGTGCCGCCGCCTGCGACAATGCCTTCTTCAACAGCCGCACGGGTCGCGTTGAGAGCGTCCTCTATGCGAAGTTTCTTTTCTTTCATTTCGACTTCGGTAGCCGCACCGATTTCGATAACGGCAACGCCGCCGGAAAGTTTTGCAAGACGTTCCTGCAATTT
>CAJOOE010000143.1 GCA_905236145.1 uncultured Selenomonadaceae bacterium | reverse complement strand
GCGGGTTCCGTGATAACTTTGACTTATGACGACGCGGAGGCGATAAAAAAACATATAAAGGATATTTCTTATGTTTCGCCGACCGTGCAGGGGTCTTATCAAGTCGTTTACGGTCATGAGAATTGGAACACGACGGTTACCGGAGTAATTCCGGAATATGTTTCGATTCAGTCGTTGACTTTGCAGAGCGGAATTTTTTTCGGCGAACACGATGTTGACGTAAGAAACAGGGTCGCGGTTATCGGTACGACTGTCGCGACAAATCTTTTCGGCACAGTCAATCCTGTCGGCAAAAAAATTCGTATCGGAAACGCTCCGTACACCGTCACCGGACTTTTGGCAAGCAAAGGTCAGTCAAGTGTCGGGCAGGATCAGGACGATGTCGTTTTGATTCCCCTGACTACCGCACAGGAAAGACTTATCGGAATAACTTACGTCCGGAGTATAAATGTTCAAGTTGCAAATTCCGACAAGATGGACGAAGTGCAGGCGAATATCGAAAAACTTCTCCGACAACGCCACAGAATACGCGAAGGAGCGGAGGACGATTTTAACGTCAGAAATTTAACCAGCTTAATGGAAACAATGAGCGAAACCACAACGATGATTACGCTTTTGTTGGGGTCGATCGCCGGAATTTCCCTGATAGTCGGCGGCATAGGAATTATGAATATTATGATGGTCAGCGTTACCGAGAGGACGAGAGAAATAGGAATACGCAAGGCAATAGGAGCGACTTACAACAGCATAATGTTGCAATTTTTGATAGAATCGACAATGATAAGCATTTTGGGCGGCATTATCGGAATTTTTATCGGAATAGGATTGGCACAGGCAATTTCAAAATTCGGAAATTTCACGACGGTCATAAGTATGGCAAGTATAATTGCAAGTTTCGGATTTTCGCTTTTCGTCGGAATATTTTTCGGAATGTTGCCGGCGAGAAAGGCGGCGAGGTTGGATCCGATCGACGCTTTGAGATACGAATAAAAAAAAGAAGATTCGACTTCGGAAAATTTCTTTCCCGGAAACGAACCTTCTTTTTTTATTCCAAATGCCGGCTCCGAACATTTACCGACGCGGAGGGAGATGATGACGAGACGGCGGAGGGGGCGGATTGTGTCCTTGATGAGGAGGCGGGTCGTAGTTCGGATGATGATTCGGCGGCGGCGGCGGATTATGTCTTTGATGAGAAGGCGGCGGAGGAGGAGCGTGTCTGCGATGATTCGGAGGCGGCGGCGGGCCGTACAAATTTTGCGTGTCAAGTGTTCCGTTTTCGACCAAACTTTCGGTCGCAACGGTCACTTGATTTTCGCCGGAAATTTCTGCGGCCTCAACATTCGCCGGAGAAAATCCGAAATGTACCGCTCCGCAGAGAGCCAAAGCTGACAAGACTTTTGAAAATCTTTTCATTTAAATCACTTCCTTCTTTCACGTTCAAAAAATTTTATTCCGCAGGTTGTTCGCGGGGTTGTTCGGGTTGTTCCTGTTCGGCATCTTCCGCCTCATCTGCCGGAGAGCGGGGACGGGTGACTTCCGGATTTACGCCGAGTTCTTTTGCAACGTCAAACCAACGCTGATTTATTTTCTTCATATCGAGGATTGACTGCACGTCTTTTCCCGATGCCTTCGCCAAGCGTCCGGCAATGCGAATGTCGCGGGGTCTGTAATGTTTGTCCATAAGTTTTTCGACAGTCTTTATATCCAATTCACTGCGGGCGGCAATATCTTTTGCCATGAGTTCTCTGACGGTCGCGTCATATTTTTCCCGCGTGATTCCCAGTGCTTTCATCACGTCGAACCAGTCGGATTTCATAGCGAAAACTTGACGGAAAGATTTTCCGCTTGCCTTTGCAAAAATCGCCGCATAATAAACGTCGTCAAGCGGCTTGTTTTCTTTGAGAGCGGCAAGCACTTCTTTTTCGTTTACGTCGTATTGTTGAGCAATTTCCTTCGCGAGAGTGTCCGAGTCAATTTTTTGAGCTTTTCCGGGCGGGGGAGCGTCCGGTCTTTCCGCCGCATAAACGCTGCCGGCAAATCCGGTAAAGAGGAGTGTACCTGCAGTAAGTCCCGCCAAAATTCTTTTCTTGAAAGACTTCATAAAATAATCATCCTTTCTTTTTTCCACTTCATCATCCGGCAAAATTTTTGCCGGGCGATTGACTTAAATTATACGCAAGTTTCTTAAAATTTTATTCGGAAATTATTTAAAACAAGTTAGAGAGTGTATGAGACAAATTCGGAAACTAAGAATTGAAATTGAAAACGGCACAAATCAGGTTAAAACGTTTGGCAAAAGTTTTTCGACGAGCTCTGT
>CAJOOE010000142.1 GCA_905236145.1 uncultured Selenomonadaceae bacterium | reverse complement strand
GCACCGTAAACAACGGACGGAACGCCGTCAAAATTACCGGTAATCTCCAAAAATTTTTGTCCGTTCTTTTTCTTGCCAAAATCCCGGTCAATGATATAATGCAAGCCGCACAGATTTATTTTTAAGGGGAGAGATTTTTAAAGAATGAAAGTCGAAGTAATGAAAAATATTTTGGGGGCAAATGACAAAATTGCGGAAGAGAATCGAAGATTTTTTGCCGAAAAAAAAATTTGCGTAATGAATTTGATGGGATCGCCCGGCAGCGGAAAAACGACTTTGCTTGAAAAAACTTTGAGCAAAATTTCCGAAAAAATCAAAGTCGCGGTCATCGAAGGCGATCTCTTCACGGCAAAAGATGCGGAGAGAATAGAAAGGCATAATGTCCCGGTCGTTCAAATAAACACTTCCGGCGGCTGTCACTTGGACGCACCGATGATTCAAAAAGCTCTTTCGTCACTCGACACCGACAATTTAAATTTAATCATAGTCGAAAACGTCGGCAACCTTGTTTGTCCCGCCGAATTTGACGTTGGCGAAAATTTTAAAGCGGTCGTTCTGTCGATAACCGAAGGCGACGATAAGCCGCTCAAATATCCCCTGATTTTCAAAGAGTCTGAAATTGTCGTGTTGAACAAAGTCGATTTGATTCCCTTCACAAACTTCAACCTTGATGCGGCGAAAGAGGATTTGACGACGATTCATCCCGGCGTAAAAATCTCGGAAATTTCCTGCACGAAGGAAACCGGGCTTGACGATTTTTGCGATTTCATTTTAAAAAAAGTAAATGAGGTAATGTGAATGGAAAGTTTGTACGCGACGGAAATTACCGTTTTGGGCGTGGGAAATACAATTTTGACAGACGAGGGTTTCGGCGTTCGTGTAATAGAATTTTTGCAGAGGAATTACAAATTTCCGGAAAATGTTCAACTTATCGACGGCGGGACTTTGGGCGTGGAATTGACGCACTTTGTCACCGGAACTTCAAAACTTTTGATAGTCGATTCGATTGACGGCGGTGCGGAGCCGGGAAAATTCTTTCACCTGTGCGACGACGAAATTTTAAAACACTTCTCTCAAAAAATTTCTTCGCACGAAATCGGAATACAGGACTTGCTGACAATGTTTGAAATTACCGGCAGAAAAATTCCGAAGGTCGAACTTTTGGGAGTGCAGCCGTACAGCTTGGAGGCGGGGACGGAACTTTCCGACGAAATGGAAGAACTCCTGCCGCAAGTTTCGGAAAAGGCGGTTGACGTTTTGCGTAAATGGAATGTTGACGTGGCGGAAAAATCGTGAAGGAGGTTTTCGATATGAAAAAATTTTTGAGTCTTGCGTTGTTGCTTGCCTTCCTCTGCCCGATAATTTTTGTTTCTCCGGCATTCGCGGCAGATTCGAGCGTCGCGGATCGGCGTGCGGAAATCAAAAAACTTCATGAAGAGGCTTTGCAAAGGGTTTATCAAAAATATCCGTCCGCAAAAAGAGTCTTGAGAAAATGTTATGCTTATGCGACTTTGAGCAATTCCGGGACAAAGTTTATTTTGTTCGGCTCCTCTCACGGACGCGGGCTTGCCGTCAACAATAAAACCGGCGAAAAAGTTTATTTGAAAATGAAAGAGGCGTCCGTCGGCTTGGGAATCGGTGCAAAAGAGTATGATTTGATTTTCGTGCTTGCAAATAAAGAAGCGTGGGACTCCTTCATCGTCGGCAAGACGAGATTCGCCGGTTCGGCTGAGGCATCTGCGTCGGACGGAACAGCCGGAGGGACGGTCGAAGGAGCGGATATCGCGGCAAAAGGCGTGTGGGTTTATCAAATGACCAAAAAAGGACTTGCACTTGACGCGTCGCTCAAAGGTACAAAGATTTTCAAAGACAAAGATCTTAATTGATACCGGAGCGAAACTTGACACAGTTTTCAACAAAATTTTTCGCGGCAAGGGGACAACCGGCAAAATGAATGTGAAGATATGACGCGACAATATTTTTTTCCGCGAAACCGGCAAGGTATTTTTTGCCGGTTCTTATTTTTTTGCAGTCGAAAATTTCCCGCCCTTCGCCGCCGATCTTTTCCGAAAAATGAAATTCGTGTGCTTGAATTTTTTCTCCGGCTTTTCCGATAACGCAGTCAAAATTTAAATTTGCCCCGACATAACCGACCGTCTGCAATTTTTTTGTCATTTCCGCACCGCCGGGAATAAGCCCGCACATTTCAAAAATTTTTCCGTCAAAATTTTTCAAGTATTCGCCCAGATACATAAAGCCGCCGCACTCCGCGAAAATCGGCATGCCGGAAATCCCGGCTTGTTTTATTTCGTCGCGAATTTTTTTGTTGTCCTCAAGTCTTTCCGCAAACATTTCCGGAAAACCTCCGCCGAAAATAAGACCGTCCGCCGGCGGCAATTTTTCGTCGTGCAGAGGACTGAAAAAATTTATTTCCGCACCGAGTTTTTCCAATTCTTTCAAACTTTCCGCATAATAAAAACTGAAAGCCTCGTCGCGGGCAACGCCGATTTTGCAGGAAAAATTTTTTCCGACAAAATTTTCCGGCGTGTAATTTAAAGGCGGTAAATTTTTCGCGGAATTTAAAATTTCGTCAAGATTTATTTGACTTTCGACGGCGGCGGCAATTTTGTCGATAATATTTTTAAAGTCGTTTTCGCCGGTCGGGACAAGTCCCAAATGTCGCTCCGGCAAATAAAATTCTTCATTCCTCCCGACCGCACCGAAACATTTTATTCCGATTTTTTCCAGAGCGTCCTCAATCATTTTTTTATGACTGTCCGAGCCGATTCTGTTTAAAATTACTCCTGCAAAATTTACTTCCGGATCGAACATTTTAAACCCCAACGCAGTCGCCGCAACCGAAACTCCCGCACTTTTCGCGTCGATAACCAAAATTACAGGAGCTTTTAAAATTTTTGAAATTTCGGCGGTTGAACTTATCCCTTCCCTGCCGCCGTCAAAAAGTCCCATGACTCCCTCAATAATCGAAATATCGGAATCTTTGAAATTTGAAACGAAAATTTCTTCAAGCCGATTTTTTCCGACAAGCCAAGTGTCCAGATTGTGAGCCGGTTGACCGGACGCAATTTCATGAAAACCGGGATCTATATAGTCCGGTCCGATTTTATACGCTTGAATTTTTAAGCCGCGATTTTTCAGGGCGGCAATTATTCCGGCGGTCAAAGTTGTCTTGCCGGAGCCGCTTTGAGTTGCGGCAATAATTATTCGTGGAAAAATTTTCATCTTTACTTCACCTGCCGGTCGTTAAAAAAAATCGGAAAAGCGGGACACTCGGGAAAAAATTCTGCCCGGGTACCCCGCCTTAAAATTCGGATTTAAACTGTTAAATTTCTTCAAGGTCTTCAGGATGTTTCTTGATGTAATGAACGTACTTGTTGTACTCGTCCTCAAAAGATTTGTCTTCGGATGCCGCAAGCTGGAATGAAAGCAGAGCAACGGACATTATGCGGGCAACCTCATGAGCCGCAAAAGTTTCCACAAGGCGTGAAATTGTTCTTGCCGTTTCGTCGAGAAGTTCGCGATCGTCGTAGTTGAAACGATTGAGCAGAAGCAAATCGAACATTTGTTGTTCAAGCGGCGACCAGCCGAGTGCCATACCGGCATTGGATCGCGGATTGCGGTTGTGAATATCGAAATCTTGATCAACGTCATCAATCTCAGGAATATAAAGTTCGTCGTCTTCTTCAATGCGACGGTTTGCCATAAAAATCCCCCCGAAAAATAATTCACCAAACAATATATGGCACACATTTTACTTCATAACGAAAAAATTGTAAAGACGATTTTTTCACCGATATTTCAAGCCGTGAAAAAAAACGGCAATTTGACTGTAAAAAAATTTTGGAAAATGTGGTAAAATAAATTTGCAAAAAAAGATATTGAACGGAGGAATTTTTTTGATGAAAAGAATTTTGGTAACGGGCGGCGCGGGATTTTTGGGATCCCATCTCTGCGAACGTCTTTTGAATCAAGGCAACGAAGTGATTTGCTTGGACAATTTTTTCACCGGCTCGAAGTCGAACGTCGCCGAACTTTTGAAAAATCCGAATTTTGAAATTATGCGTCACGATGTCACTCAACCGGTTTTTGCGGAAGTGGATCAAATTTTTAACCTCGCCTGTCCGGCAAGTCCCCCGCACTATCAATACGACCCCATTCACACGGCAAAGACAAGTTTTTTGGGTGCGTTGAATCTCTTGGGCTTGGCAAAGAGGACCGGTGCAAGAATTTTTCAGGCAAGCACTTCGGAAGTTTACGGAGATCCTCAAGTCCACCCCCAGCCGGAAAGCTATCGCGGCTCGGTAAATCCGATCGGTATTCGTGCCTGTTACGACGAAGGCAAGCGAATTGCCGAAACTTTATTTTTTGAATATCACCGCTTGCACAAAGTCGATATTCGCGTCGTGAGAATTTTTAACACTTACGGCCCGCGAATGAATCCCAATGACGGGCGTGTCGTTTCAAATTTTATCGTGCAGGCTCTGCGTGGGGAAGATTTGACGGTTTACGGCGACGGAACACAGACCAGAAGTTTTTGCTACGTTGACGATTTGATTGACGGATTTTTGCTGATGATGGAAAAAGAAAATTTCACCGGCCCGGTAAATTTGGGAAATCCCGGTGAATTTACAATGCTGGAACTTGCCGAGCTTGTCAAAAAACTCACCGGCAGCAAATCGAAAATCGTACACGCTCCTTTGCCCGGCGACGATCCGACAAAACGCCGTCCCGTTATCGACTTGGCAAAAGAAAAACTGAATTGGTCGCCGAAAGTCCCGCTTGAAGAAGGTTTGAAAAAGACGATAGAATATTTCAAAAGCATTTGATTTTGTCGGTGTAAGTCTGCGTTGACTTAAAATAAAAAATCAATTAAACTTCAAGCGGCGTTCGATTGCACACATAAAGAAAGGTGAGTTTGATGAACAATAAAATTATGTCGGCTTATTCCGTAAACACTCAACCGCGATTGAGCAACAGAAAAATTTTGCAGCTGAAGTATTCGCCGTCAAAGAAAGTCGATTTCAAAATTTCGGAGGAAGGACGCAATCAAACTGCGGAAATGTTTAAAATTGCTCGCGACGAACTCGGTGTCCTCGTCCTCAACGTCGATACTCCCACAAAAAAACACCTTGCGATAGCGGCTATGGCTTTGGGAAATATCGACTTCGACATTGATATGAGTACGTCAATAATGATGCAGGTTGTCCACGATTCCGGTATTCGTTTCGGCATGAATAAATTTTTGGAAACAGTCTTTTAACAAAATTTTCCGGCGACAGAAAAAAATTCCCGCTCCTTCAGACAAGGCAGCGAGATTTTTTTTGAGCAAAATTTTCTTGCAGGGAAATTTCAATGTTGGCAGAAAATCCGATTGGATAGTTGAAAATAAAACCGGGACAGGAGTGAAGGAATAAATGTCAAGATTATTCGGAACGGACGGAGTACGCGGTCGGGCGAATACCGATTTGCCGCCGGAATTGGCTTACAGATTGGGACGGGCGGCGACTTTATATTTCGGCAACCGCTCGGAGGGAAAGCCGAAAATTTTAATCGGACGCGATACCAGAATTTCCGGAGAAATGCTGGAGGCGGCACTGGTTGCCGGAATTTGTTCTGCGGGAGGTTGTGCGATTTTGGCGGGAGTGATTCCCACGCCGGCAGTCGCTCATCTCACAAAAAAAATCAATGCGGCGGCGGGAATTGTGATAAGTGCGTCACACAATCCTTTTTATGACAACGGCATTAAATTTTTCGGCGGCAACGGTTACAAATTGCCGGACGCGGTGGAGGACGAAATCGAAAAAATTGTCCGCGACATTGAGGCGGGAAAAATTTTCGACCACCCGACCGGAGCGAAAATAGGTTACGTAGAACGCAACGAAAACTTTTTGCTTGAATACATTGATTTTGTCGTCGGCACCACTTCCGAAAGATTTGACGGAATGAAAATTGTCTTGGACTGTGCGAACGGTGCCGCTTACAAGGCCATGCCCGCCGTCCTCAAAAAACTCGGTGCGGAAGTAATTTTAATCGGCGACAAACCGAACGGCTTAAACATCAACGACAACTGCGGCTCCACACACATTGAAAATTTGCAGGCGAAAGTTTTGGAAAATAAAGCCGATATCGGAATCGCTCACGACGGCGACGCGGACAGATGTCTTTGCGTTGACGAAAAGGGAAATGTGATTGACGGGGATCATATTTTGGTTATGTGTGCAAAGTTGATGATGGAAGTCGGGGCTTTGGCAAAAAATACCGTCGTCGCGACCGTCATGTCAAATATCGGTTTCCGGCAAGCCGTCGAAGGACTCGGTGCAAGATATGAAATTACTTCGGTCGGAGATCGTTACGTTTTGGAAAATATGCTGGAGAACGGATATAAAATCGGCGGCGAACAGTCCGGACACATAATTTTCACGGATTATTCGACGACCGGCGACGGATTGATTACCGCCTTGCAAGTTTTGACGGCAATGAAAAAATCCGGGAAATCCGCCTCCGAATTGAATAAATTGATGACCACTTTCCCGCAGGTTTTACTCAATGTCACGGTGAAAAATAAAGCCGCCGGCGATTCGGACGCGGTAAAAATTGCGATAGCGGAAGGAAATGAGGAACTCGGAGAAAGCGGCAGAATTTTGGTCAGAGCGTCCGGAACGGAGCCTTTAATCCGCGTCATGGCTGAAGGTCCGGACAAAATGCAACTCGACAGAATTTGCAACAAGATTGTCGAAGAAGTCAAGCGGGCGGACAATGATTAAACCGGCGGTAATTTTGACAAGTTTCGGCTCGGCCGAAGAAAAAATCCGGACGCAGATTTTTGACGCACTCGCCGGAGAATTTGCGGAAACTTTTCCGGAATTTGAAATTTTTCAAGCGTACACTTCAAACATAATCATAAAAAAATTGGCGGCAAGGGGAATTGTCGAAAAGACTTTGCCGGAAAAAATTTCGGAACTCCGGGCGGCGGGTTGCAAAAAAATTTTCGTCCTGCCCACTCATTTTACGCCGGGCGAAGAGTTTGACGGCAAAATAAAACCTTGTGCCGCCGCCGACGTAAAAATATTTTCGCCGCTTTTCGACGAAGATTTAAATTCCTCGTTCAACAAAAAAATTCTTCAAACCGTTATCGAATGTTTCAAGCCGGAGAAAGACGAAGATTTAATTTTAATCGGTCACGGCTCGCCGCACAGACACAATCCGATTTATGAAAACTTCCAAAAACTTGCCG
>CAJOOE010000141.1 GCA_905236145.1 uncultured Selenomonadaceae bacterium | reverse complement strand
AATAAACCCTCTGCATATAAGCGATTTTTACGTTGTCGGCAAAATTTATCGTTCCGCGAACGTCCCTGCCGGGATCTCCTTCACGGGCAAGCTCCAGAGTTTTCAAAAGTTTTGTCTTGGCGAAATCATTTTTTCCGACGAACGCGACTTTTTGTCCCTGCCGCAGAGTAAATCCGACGTGGCGGAAAATGGGATCTCCGTCCCGCAACTTTATCAAATCTTCTACGGTTAAGACTACCGGTGCGGAAAAATCATCGGGACGGTAAACCGTGAGCGATTCCGCTCCGGTCAATTTTATCGGCTCCGATTCGATTTTTCCCAGCGTCACGGTATGCGAACAGGTACGATTCAAAAAATATCTGTCGTTGCTTGCTATGACGGCGGTCAATTCTTTCCGGTTGCGAATGAAATTTATCAGCCACTCGATTCCGTCCTCGTCCAAATTTTTTGTCGGCTCGTCCAAAAGCAAAATAATTTCGCTGTCGTGCAGACCGCGAAGAGCCCTTTTCAATTTGTCTATCGCGGACATTTCAGCCATTCGGAGTTCCGAAAAATCCGCATAAATATTTCCGTTGACCGTCAGGACTTCTCCGGAAATTTTTATTTCTCCGGAAGTCGCGGGAAGTCGCCCGGAAATTATGTCAAGCAGTGTGGATTTCCCGGAACCTTCGCCGCCTATCAATCCCACCTTGTCGCCGGGAATGACTTCAAAATCAAGCCCGGAAAAAATTTCGCGTATGCCGAGCCGCAAATTCAAATTTTTAATTTTTATCATTTGGGGACACTCTCCCGTCAAAAAAATTTTGCTTGTTTTGCGAAATGTTTTTTCCGGCAACACAAGCAATTTTCCTGCAAAAAATTTTTTTCAATCGTTCAAAATAAGTTTTCTCAACGCTCCGATTAAATAGAGAGAGCCCGCCGCAATTTTGACCGGAGCCGGAAAATTTTTCAGCATTTCGACGGCTTTTATTTTATCTTCAACACCGCAACATTCGATGCCGGTATTTTCAAATTTTTTTCGGAGAAAGTCGATTGACGCGGCTCGCGGGGAATCCGGCGGCGTGATGATAACGAAATCGTTCGGACGAAACAAAATTTTAATCATCTCGTCAATATCCTTGTCCGCCAATACGCCGAAAATCCAAACTCTTCTGCCTGCGGGAAAATTTTTGTCCAAACTTTGCCGGAGAGCGGCGGCTCCGTTCGGATTGTGAGCACCGTCAATTACAATTTTTCCGGAATTTGTTTCGGCAATTTCAAAACGTCCCGGATGATTGACTTTCGCCAATCCCGCGAAAATTTCCCGGTCGCTCAAATTTAAAACTTTCGCCGCTTGAATTGCAACGGCGGCATTAAATTTTTGAAATTCGCCCGCAAGATTTATTTTGACATTTTCCTCCGGTTCAGTGACTTCGTAAAGTCTTGAATTGTTTTTTTCCGCAACTTCGCGAATAATTTCCAGCGGCATACCCGTCGCACCGGTAACCGTCGGGACATTCGGCTTTATTATCCCGGCTTTGTTGAGGGCAATATTTTTCAAATCTCCCAAAATCGCGGTGTGATCTTCCGCAACATTTGTAATTACGGAAACTTCAGGCAAAATTATGTTCGTCGAGTCCCAAAGTCCGCCCATTCCGACTTCGATAACCGCAACATCGACTTTTTGCCGGGCGAAAAAATCAAATGCGGCAGCGGTCAAAACTTCAAAATGCGTCGCCTCAATTTCAAATTTTCTTATCCGGTTTATTTCGTCCTCAAAATCTTTTTCGGAAATATTTTCGCCGTTGATTTTCATTCTTTCGAGCGGCGTTTCCAGGTGCGGCGAAGTAAACAAGCCGACTTTTTTCCCGCCGGCTTTTAAAATTTCGGCAAGCATCGCACTTACCGAGCCTTTGCCGTTTGTCCCGGTGACGTGAATTGTTTTATATTTTTCCTGCGGGTTGCCGAGATTTTCGCATAAAAATTTTATCCGCTCCAAGCCCGGTTTTATTCCGAAAGAATTTAATCCGTTCACATATTCAAAAGCGTTTATGACAAATCCCCTCCCGATTTTTTCGATTCCAAATACCGCCTTGCCAAAATTTCCGCGACGAGAGCGTCAACCGGTTGCGGCGGTACCAACATTGTCGTCGGCAAAATTTTTCTCCAGCCCGTCGGCGGATTTTTTACCCAATACAATTTTCTTGCCTGCTCCGTCGTATGTTTTTCATCGACGATTTTCAAAGGCAAGCCGAGTTCCCGGATTTTTTCCGCCGCCGATTTATGCGTCGTTCCGTTTCCCAAAATTACAGTTTCGATTTTAAATTTTGTTGCAAGTCCGGAAACGATTTCCGAAAAATTTTCCGTCGCGACAACTTCTTGAAATTTTATTTCGCCGTCCGAATTTAACACCGCGATCCCGCATTTGTCCCGACCGGGATCCGTACCGAGTACACAACACATAAATTTTTCTCCTCAAAAACAAGCTCAAATTTTTACATCGTCAATCGTGCCGTACAGCAAATCTTCCAAAGTTATTCCGAAAAAAAAGTCGTGTGTGAGCCGGTCAAATTTTTCCCACATCGGCAGAGTTTTGCAAAAAGATTTTCTGTCGCAGGGAGGAGCATTTTTTTGCAGACAGGCGACGACCGCAATTTTTTCTTCGGTAAGCTCCAAAATTTCTCCGACGGTGTATTCCGACGGTTTCCGGGTAAGTTTATAACCGCCGCCCTTCCCGCGTAACCCTTTCAATAAATTTTTTTGTACGAGAGATTTTAAAACCGTTTCGAGATATTTTTTTGAAATTCCCTGCCTTAACGCAATTTCTTCGAGCGGAACAAATTTTCCCGGGTTCTGTTCCGCGAGATCAAGCATCGCCCGGAGTGCATATCTGCCTTTTGTCGAAAACATAACAAATCCCTCCTCTCGGAAAAAATTTTCAAACCTTCAAACGATTCGTCAAAAACATCGCGTCGCCGAAAGAAAAAAATCTGTACTTTTCGGAGACCGCCTCTTTGTAAGCCCGCAAAATAAATTCCCGCCCGGCAAATGCACTGACCAACATTAAAAGAGTGGATTTCGGCAAGTGAAAATTTGTTATCATCGCGTCAACGATTTTAAAATCATATCCCGGATAAATAAAAATTTTCGTCGAGTCCGATCCGACTTTGACGGCGTTTTTGCTCAAAGCCGCCGATTCCAAAGTCCTGACCGAAGTCGTTCCCACCGCAATCACCCGGCGACCGCTTTTCTTTGTTTCGGCGATAAGTTCTGCGGTTTCCGGCGGGATCGTGTAAAATTCTTCGTGCATCAAATGATTTTCTATAACTTCCTCCTGCACCGGGCGAAAAGTTCCCAAACCGACGTGGAGAGTGACGAACCCCTGATTTATTCCGAAATTTTTTAAATCCGTCAACTGCTCCTTTGTAAAGTGCAAGCCCGCCGTCGGAGCGGCGGCAGATCCCGGCTCCCTGTTGTAAACCGTCTGATAACGTTCCGTGTCGTCAAGTTTTTCGTGAATGTAAGGCGGCAGGGGAGTTTCGCCGAGCCTGTCCAAAATTTCCTCAAAAATTCCGTCGAATTTAAATTTTACTATCCTGCCGCCGAAATCCGTCCGGCTCAAAATTTCACATTCCAACTCCCCGCCGAAAATAATTTTCGTACCTTCGCCGAGTTTTTTTCCGGGTTTTGCCAGAGTTTCCCAAGTCGTCGCGTCCAATCTCCGGAGAAGAAAAATTTCAGCCCGACCGCCCGTCGGCTTGTGACCTATAAGCCTTGCCGGAATTACCCGCGTATCGTTGAAAATCAGCGTGTCGCCGGGAGTGAGAAATTTTTTCAGGTCAAAAAATTTTTCGTGCGTTATCGTCTGTAATTTTGAATCGAGTACCATAAGCCTTGAAGAATTTCGCGGTTCAATCGGTTTTTGTGCGATGAGTTCTTGCGGCAGGTCGTAATCGAAATCCGTCAGCAACATTTTTTTAATCAATCTTCCTTTCAATTTTGTTCGTCCGCCGATCTCAACAATTTCAATTCCGGCGGGTCGTCGATTTTTTCCGGCGAATGATGAGCGGCAACAATTTCGGACTCTTTGAGCAAGCCGATTTTTTGAAGTTTTTCCGCTCCGAGTTCCGCGTGGTGCCGATAAACATAAATTTCCCGGTTTCCGCGAATTTCCAATTTGTCGGCAAGTTTCGGTGAAAAAGTATGCACAAGTACGCAAAAAATTTTCCCCGCAATACTCATATCGCCTTTGACCCTGCCGACATCGTGCAGGAGGGCACAGCGAATCAAAAAATTTTTGTCCGTACCCTCGCCGGCAATTTTTTCGATCGTGTGAGCCGTGTTCAGGCAGTGGGCTTGATCAACCGTACTCATGGCGAAAAATAATTTCCGCTCTTCGTCGGACAAATGCCGGGAAATATAAATTTCGTCCTCCGCAGAAATTTTGGCACACGCCGCCCGGAAAAATTGTTTCGCCCGTTTAAAAATTTCGTTCAATAAAATTTCACTCTTTCAAATAAACGAGTTCGGCAAAATTTTTTTCTTCCCGCAATTTTTCCGATTCTTCCCTTGTCGCCGGCGAAAAGGCAACTTCCGCAATTTTTCCCGCCGCCCGAATTTCACTTGCCCGGCGAATTGCCGCCGCCTCATTTCCCGGAGCGTAACCGATATAAATATTCCGCTTGCCGGAATTTTCGATTTTCCCGCAATATTCCAAAGCGGCAAGCACCCTTTCGATTCCGATTGCAAATCCCGCCGCCGGGCAAGCCCTTCCGAAATCTTCCAACATTCTGTCGTAACGCCCGCCGCCGGCTATCGAATATCCCACGCCGGGAGCGTAAGCCTCAAAGACCGGCCCGGTGTAATATTCCAAGTCGCGAATAAGTCCCAAGTCGAAAGTTATTTTTTCCGCGACCGAATATATTTCAAGAAATTT
>CAJOOE010000140.1 GCA_905236145.1 uncultured Selenomonadaceae bacterium | reverse complement strand
CGGCGGGTATTCAACCGCGAAAATTCAACGGCAGACCCGGCGAAGGAATTATAGTGACTTTGGACGGAGAGAGAAAAGTTTTCGCGGGAAGTCCCGGAGAACCTGCGATAATTTCGGTCGATGATGAACCGGGAAATTTGGAAACGCCGATTCGCAACGGCTCAAAAATAAAAATTGCACGGGGAACGGACGGATTTTCTCCGGAAGTAAGACTTTGCGACATTGTGGCGACGGAGCCGGCTTTCTGCGTTTACATAAACGAAACGGAAGAAAAAGTTACGCCGAAATTGACGGTAAATTCCGAAGTAAGTTTGCCGACGCGAATTTTAAAGGACGGCGACAACATAGAAACTTTGAAACCGCGAACGGTCGGAGAGGTTTTAAGGCTTGCCGGTTACCCGCCGACGGGAGAAAAAATCCGTTACGCTTTGAACGGGCAAAAATCTCATTTCGTCTGCGAGCCGGAAATTTTGCTGAATGACGAGCCGGCAGCACTTAATTTGAAAATCAAGCCCGGCGACAGAATTGAATATACTCCTCATGCCGCACCGAAAGTTTCCGACATTATAAAAATTTCCGGGATCGCAAATTCCACGAAATTTTTGTACGAGGGCAGGGAATACGAAATTCCCACGCCGGCAACTTTGGAACTCACGGTAAACGGTCGCCCGGCAAATACCGGAACGATTATCGACGACGGAGCGGAAATCGAATACAAAAAGATCGAAAAAAATTCCGGCATGGTCAGCGACGCACTTTTGGCAATCGACTTCAAGCCGCCGGATCCGAAAAGCCGCATGAGTTTCGTCATCAAGGTCAACGGCAACCCGGCAGACTTCACCGACAAAATTACAAACGGCGACAAGCTGGAAATTATTTTGAAAGACCCGGAAGGAAATGAATTGAAGTCGGTCGGCGGTATGGAAGTCACCGTCAGCGAGAAAAATATTCACTTCACACCGAAAACCGATTTGCCGGCAAATAATCCTTCGCCCGGAAAAAAATTGACGATTCAAGATTTTATACGAAATGATTAAGATGGAAAACAGGGAAACAGACTGATTCCACAATTTCCCCGACACATTGAGAAAAAAGGAGTGCGGCAAATGGCAAATTATACGACGAGTACGCCGGAATGGGCGGTTTCAAATTCTTCCGCGGTAATGAGCGGAATTGAAGGAATAAAAGATACGACGGTCGGAAACATAAATCCGGCTTGGTCTGCACGGAAAAGAAAAGTTTTGACTGAGGACGAATTGGTTGAGGGAGTTTCAAAGGGCGACAGAATGATTCTTTCCCGAGCGATAACTTTAATCGAAAGTAACAATCCGAAACATTTTGCAAAGGCTCAAAGGGTTTTGCAAAGACTTCTTCCCCTGACCGGCAAGGCTCTGCGGGTGGGAATTACCGGCGTTCCGGGTGCGGGAAAGTCCACTTTAATCGAGGCTTTCGGAAATATGCTCTGTGACGAAGGTCATAAAATTGCGGTCTTGGCTGTGGATCCGACGAGTTCGATAACAAAAGGTTCTATCTTGGGCGACAAGACGCGAATGGGAACATTGAGCCGCAGAGAAGAGGCGTTCATTCGTCCTTCACCTGCCGGAGGGACTTTGGGCGGCGTTGCCCGGAAAAGCCGCGAAACAATGTTGATGTGTGAGGCGGCGGGTTACGACGTGATTTTGATTGAAACCGTCGGCGTGGGTCAGTCCGAAACAATCGTCCGCTCAATGGTTGATTTTTTTATGCTGGTCGTTTTGACCGGAGCCGGCGACGATTTGCAAGGGATAAAAAAGGGAATTATGGAGCTTGCCGATGCCATTGTCGTGAACAAGGCGGACGGGGATAATTTGGTCAAGGCAAAAGTCACTCGCGGCGAATATGAAAGAATGATTGAATTTATTCGCCCGGCGACTGAAGGCTGGCCGACTCATGCTTACCTCGCCAGTGCGGTGGAAAAAACCGGATTGCCGGAACTTTGGAAGGTGATTCAAGTTTTCAAAAATTTGACGACGGAGAGCGGCGTTTTTCAAAAACGGCGGGACGGTCAACTTTTGGATTGGATGAACTCAATGATTGACGAACATTTGCACAATTTATTTTTCGGCGATGCGGTCGTCACCGGGCGTATGCCGGAAATCAGAGATGCTGTTTTAAACGGGACGATTTCACCGACTCAAGCGGTCGCGGAACTTGTAAAAATTTTCGACATAAAGCGGGCATCGGAACGCAGAGTGGATCTGTTCAGCGAAAAGTAAACGGAGGAAAAGAAATTGCTTTTGGTAATTGACATAGGAAACAGCAATATTGTCATGGGGACTTACACCGGAAAAAATCTCATGAAACATTGGCGAATTTCCACAGACACGCAAAAGACCGGCGACGAATACGGAATGTTGATTAACGATCTTTTCCGCTATCAGGGCGTAAACATAAGCGACGTAAAAGACATTATAATTTCTTCCGTCGTCCCGCCGCTTGTCGTACCCATGACAAAAATGTGCGAGAGGTATTTTAAAATTCACCCGCTTATCGTCGGGCCGGGAATCAAGACCGGAATAAAATTGAATTATGAAAATCCCGGAGCAATCGGTGCGGACAGAATTGTGAATGTTGTCGGGGCTTACGAGCAGTACGGCGGACCTTTGATAGTGATTGACATAGGGACGGCGACGACTTTTGACGTTGTCGCGAAAAACGGGGATTTTTTGGGCGGAGTAATTGCACCGGGAATTATGGCGAGTGCGGACTCTCTTTTCAGCTCAACCGCAAAACTTCCCCGAATAGAACTTGTCCCGCCGAAAAAAGTTATTTGTCACAATACCGTCACCGGTATGCAGGCGGGAATTATTTACGGTTACGTCGGACTGATTGACGAAATTGTAAAGCGTATTCGCGGGGAGTTGGATAATCCGGAAGTCAAAGTCATAGCAACCGGCGGTCTTGCAAAAATGTTGTCGAAAGAATCTGCGACAATCAACCGGACGGATCACTTTTTGACTTTGAGCGGACTCAGAGTTTTATACGAAAGAAACAGAGGTTAATCTCTCACTCTGAATTGACGGAGGTTTTTTTAATGCCCGGATACAGAATGATTGATTTGTTTGCGGGAATCGGCGGTATACGCTCCGGCTTTGACAAAGTTTTCGGAGAAGATGCGAAAACGGTTTTTATAAGCGAATTTGACAAATACGCTCAAATGACTTATTCGGCGAATTTTAAAGACGATATTGAAATTGCCGGCGATATTAAAAAAATTGCCGAAAGCGATATTCCGAAATTTGATATTTGTTTGGCGGGATTTCCCTGTCAGGCATTTTCTTTGGCGGGACGGCACGGCGGTTTTGAGGACGATTATCACGGAGTTTGCAGGGGAACTTTATTTTTGGACGTTGTAAGGATTTGCGATTTTCACAAGCCGAAAGTAATTTTTTGCGAGAATGTCAAAGGACTTGTCATTCACGACAAAGGCAGGACTTTCAAAATTATTTGCGATTCGTTCAAAAAAATCGGCTACAAAGTACATTACAAAATTTTGAACAGCAAAGATTTCGGACTTGCCCAAAACAGAGAGAGAATTTATATCGTGTGTTTCCGGGAAGATATTGACGATACAAATTTTGAATTTCCGGAACCGATTGACAAAAAAGTTACGATTGCCGATATTTTGGAAAATGCTCCGATTCCGGCAAAATATTATTTGAGCGACACTTACCTGGAAACTCTTCGCCGGCACCGGGCAAGACACGAAAAAGCCGGAAACGGTTTCGGTTATGAAATTCGCGACAAAAACGGAATTGCCGGTGCATTGGTCTGCGGCGGAATGGGCAGAGAAAGAAATTTGATCGTCGATGACAGGGAACATTCGACAATTCCGACGACGCATATCAAAGGAAAAATAAATGCCGAAAATATCCGCAAAATGACTCCCCGCGAATGGGCAAGGTTGCAGGGATTCCCGGACGATTTCAAATTGCCGGTCGCGGACACTCATCTTTACAAACAATTCGGAAATACGGTTTCGGTAAATGTAATTGCCGCCGTTGCCGAAAAAATCAGGAAGGTTATTTGAATGACGGTTAAAGAAATTTTTGAAAATCCGGTTTTCCCGGCACCGATGGCGGGAGTGACCGACTCGGCTTTCCGTTCCATTGTCCGGGATCTTTTGCCGGAGAACGAAAAAAATTTGCTGATGTTCTCGGAAATGGTCAGCTCAAACGGCATACACTTCCGCAACGAAAACACGCTTGAAATGCTTGAAACGATTCCGGAAGAAAGACCGATCGCAATTCAAATTTTCGGCAACGACCCGGAGATTTGTGCGGAGGCGGCGAAGTTTGTCGAAGATTTCGGGACGGCGGCGGTGATTGATTTTAATTGCGGCTGTCCGGCTCCGAAAATCGTAAAAAACGGCGACGGCTCCGCTCTGATGAAAAATCCGGAACTTCTCAAAAAAATTTTCCCGGCAATTCGCAAGGCGACGAAACTTCCCTTCAGCGTAAAAATTCGGCTGGGTTTTGACGAAGAAAATTTGAACGCCGTCGAAATTGCGAAAATTGCCGAAGAGTCCGGCGTCGATTTTATTGCGGTTCACGGACGCACACGGCAACAATTTTACTCCGGAAAGGCGAACAGGGAAGAAATTGCAAAAGTCAAAGCCGCCGTAAAAATTCCGGTCATTGCCAACGGCGATATAAAAGATTTTGAAACGCTTGACGAAATGTTAAAAATTACCGGAGCCGACGGAGTGATGATAGGGCGGGCCATGCAGGGAAATCCCTTCATAATTCCCGGACTCTTGCATTATTTCAAGACCGGAGAAAAAAAATCTCCTCCGACTTTGGAGGATAAAATAAAAGTCATGCGGAGGCATTTGGAGCGGCTGATAAAATTTAAAGGCGAATATACCGGGATACGCGAGATGAGAAAACACGCCGCTTGGTATACAAAAGGACTTCGCGGCGGTGCGGAATTTCGGAATTTGTTCAACAAGGCGGAAACGGGCGAAGATTTTTTGAAAATTATCGAAAAGCTGAAAGATTTACATTGAACCGATTTACAAATTCGCCGCTCCTATCATTCCGGCGTTGCTGCCGAGTTCGGCTATTGCAAGTTTCGGAATCGGAGCATGCACGCCGCCGAAACAATCTTCTTTCAGAATATCTTCCAGCGGCTCAATCAATTCTTTTGCGTGGACGCTCATGGCTCCGCCGAGCAGAATAAGTTGCGGGCGGAACATATTTACAATGTTTACCAAGCCTTGACCGAGCATTAAAGTATACTGCTCTGTGACTTCGGACATTTCGACATTTCCGGCTTTGGCAAGTTCAAAAATTTCATCGAGCGAAACTTCACGCCCGGCAACCTGCCCCGCCGCCTTCAAGAGTGCCGGCACGGAAACATAAGCCTCAAGGCAACCTTTTCTGCCGCAGGTGCAAAGTCTGCCGTTCGCCCTGATGACCTGGTGACCGACTTCACTGCCGCCGATCGTCCCGCCTTCAAAAATT
>CAJOOE010000139.1 GCA_905236145.1 uncultured Selenomonadaceae bacterium | reverse complement strand
GACGATTTCAATTTGAAAGGCGGTGCGATTTTGCTTGACGGAAAAATTATTGCCTTTACTTTCGGCGAGCAGTTAAATTCGGATACGGCGGTCATTCACGTCGAAAAAGCGGATCCGAACATTCGCGGAGCATATCCGGCAATAAATCAAGGGTTCGTCGCTCACGAATGGTCTCGGATGACTTACATAAACCGCGAGGAAGATATGGGACTTGAAGGACTCCGCAAGGCAAAAGAATCTTACAAGCCGGTTAAAATGATCGAAAAATTCAATGCAAAATTGATTTAAAGGCAAGGAAAATTTATGCGTTACGATTTGTCAAGCGGGACGAAAAAACCGTCAAAAAATTAAATCTCAAATAATTTACCGAGTGCGTTGTAAAAATTTTTTACGCTCTCGCCGGTATCAGTCAAATTTTCCGGGCGAATCTTTTTCCGCAGATTTTCAAGCCGGGACTTGTCAAAGGCAAGTTCGACGGCTTTTTTTGTGTAATCTTCCGGGTTGTCGAAAATCAATTCTTCAAGCCCGGCAATTTTCGACATCTCCGCTCCGAGCCGCTCCGAGTGCAATTTCCCGCAAAGATTTATGACCGGGACATTCATATACAGAGCCAGTGCGGTCATCATTCCGCCGGGATAGGGAAAAGTGTCCGCGATCAAATCAATTTCTTCATAGTCCGCAAAAAAATTATTTTCGCCGCGACGAATTTCAATTTGACTTTCCGGCAGACCGAATTTCTTCACCCGCTCCGAAAAACTTTGTCGGCGACTTTCCAAAGGCGTGGTGTCCCGGAAAATAATTTTCGCATCCGGCACACTTTCCAAAATTATTTTTACGCAGTTTAAATATTCGTCCGTAACCTTCATAAAATTATTTAAACAGCCCAAGACAAAATTTTCATGCGGCAGACGACGCAAAATTTTTTTTGCTTGAATCATTTTCGGCGACGGATTGAAGGAAAAAAGTTTTTCGACCGGCAAAATTTTTTCGCAAAAATAATCTTCGGCGTATTCGCTCAAAAAATCGTCGGACAAATAAAAATCAATTCCCGGACAGCCGACCGTATCAAACCAGCCGATACCGGAAATTTGAATTTTCGCCGGACGATACGCCGCAATTTGTAAAGTTGTACCGCCTTCCGTGTGACCGCCCGAATCAATCAAAATATCCGCCTTTTCCCCGCGAATTTTTAAAGCGACTTCCTCAAAACTTGACTCCTCAACCTCAAAAAATCCGTCGGCGTTTCGGCGGATTTTCTTTGTAAAATTGTCCTCGTTCTTCGACAAACTCCACGCCGTCACTTTAAATTTTTCGCGGTCGAAGTCCGTCAAAAAATGTTCGTAAAATCTTGCGGAGGAAGAATCGCAAAAGTGCGGGGCAATAAATGCGACGTGAATTTTTTTGCCGGTTTCAAAATCCGGCGGCGGCAAAATTTCCGCGTCCCGGTAAAGTCCGGAATAAACCTGCGTGTCATTGTTCAAAATTTCGCCGGTGACCTCAGGCAAATAGTGCAGGGCGAAAAGATAATTTGAAAAATGTTCCCGCTGACTTCTCAAAATTTTATCGTTTATCGCGGCGTTGAAATATGCTTGAGTCGCTCCTTCCGCATTGCAAAGATCGTGAAAAGCCGCTCCGATAAATTCGTGAACTTTCCACACTTCATTTTCTGCGGCGAGCGGCAGATAATTTTTCAAAATTTCCAATGCGTCGGCAGGGCGACCTTGTGACAAAAAATTTTTCGCGTTATCGAACACTTCCGTCATTTTTTAAAGTCCCAATCCCTCTTTTAACGCCTTGAGCATTACTTCTTCGTCGGGAAGTTCGCCGGTGTAAAGTCTGTAAGATTCTTTTCCCTGCAACAGGAGCATTGACATTCCGTTTAAAGTCGGATAGCCGAGTTCTTCCGCTTTTTGCAAAAGTTTCGTTTTCGCCGGCGTGTAAATTATATCGTAGACCAATGCCCCTTCCGGCAAAAGACTTATGTCAACCGGCGGCATCGCGTCAACATTCGGAGTCATTCCCAGCGGCGTGGTGTTTATCAAAATATCAGCCGTTTGCAGAGCTTCCTTAAATTCCTCCGTCGTCCAGTCGATACCCTCAACGCCGGCATAGTTTGCAAAGTCGTGGGCAAGTGCGGCGGCTTTTTCGCCGTTTCTCGCGGCAACCGTGACATATTCCGCTTTTCTCTTGCAAAGTCCCCACAAGACCGCACGGGCGGCTCCGCCGGCTCCCAAAATAACCGCGTGACAATCTTCCGGCATAAAATTCGCCTCAGTCAGTGCGGAAATAAATCCGGTAACGTCGGTATTGTATCCGGTCAAAATTCCTCCGTCGTTGACAACCGTATTGACTGCGCCGACAATGATTGCGTCCGCGTCAATCGCGTCCAAAAATTTCATTACCGAAGTTTTATGAGGAATGGTTACGTTACAGCCGCGAAAATCAAGCCACTTCAAGCCGTCAACCGCAAGCATCAGTCGTCCCGCCTGCACGGGGATCGGAATGTAATTGTAATTCGTCAATCCCGCCGCGTCAAAAGCCGCTCTGAACATGTGCGGCGAAAGCGAATGACCGACCGGCCAACCGAGTATTCCGAAATTTTTAATGTCGTTGGCATGCATTTTTCAGTCCTCCAAAAAAATTCAAAAACTTTTTTCGCCGTAACTATACCGGTGAAGTACTCACGACCCGAAGAGGTCGGAGCTTCCTGCTTCAGCGACCGCAAGCACAACAGCAGGTATTGCGTCTTACACAGTCTACACAGGCGTAAGTTCCCGCCCCACCGGCGGTACATATAAGTTGCCGTGCCGAACCCGCGACACTTTTTGCAACAAGGTGAGTTTATCAGAACAGATGTGACTTGTCAATCCGGCTCCGGTCAAATGAACAGTTCGACAATAAAAACGACCGCACAGCAAGTCAAAGAAACTTTAAACAAACTCGCCCCGAAAAATGCCGCCGCCGTTCCCGCGAAAAGTGCCGCCGCTCCGGAAATTTGAGATTGCGTCGCGTGTAAAATTGCCGGAAAAGTCATAACCGCCAGAGTGACGTAAGGCACATAGTAAAGGAAAGATTTCAATTTTACATTTTTTATTTCTCCGCGAATAAGTGTGAGAGGTAAAATTCTTATTGCCAAAGTCACCGCACTCATTACCAAAATATAAATGTAAATATCATGTTGCATTTTCATTCTCCTTGACCGGGTAAATTATCGCGACAATTCCGGCAATCAAAATCGTTAAAATTATCGTCCGCGTTCCGGCAGAAATGAGCGGGAAAAATTTCTCGGCCGCGAAACTTGCCGCAAAACTCACCGCGACCGCCGCACCGATAATTTTGTCTTTTTTCGCCGGAGGAATTATTATTGCAAGAAACATTCCGTACAGAGCCACGCCCAAAGCACTCACTGCGGACGGCGGCAAAATATTTCCGGCGAAAATTCCCAGAGCCGTACCGACAGACCAGCCGGGCAGAGCGGTCAACATCGCACCGTAATTGTAAAAAGGATTTAACTTTCCTTCGCGGGCAACCGATATTCCGAAAATTTCGTCCGTCACGTCAAAGCCGACAAAAATTCTGTGGTAAAAAGGCGTGTCCGGAGAAAATTTTTGACTCAAAACCGTACTCATCAGCATATACCGGGCATTTGCCACCAAAGTTATCAAAGCAATTTCCCAATAAGACGCATCTGCGGCAATAACGATAAATCCGGCATATTCTCCGGCGGAGGCGTTGTTGAAAAAACTTGTCAAAAATCCTTGAAACGGATTAAGTCCGGCGTGTTTCGCGGTTATTCCCAGAGTAAACGACACGACAAAATATACCAAGCCTATCGGTATGCCGTCGCGAAAACCGTCGACAAGAGCCTGCCTGTTTGAAATCAGCATACGCCCGCCGCCTTCAAAAGTTTTCTCAGCCGGTAAACAGGAAGTCCCACGACATTCGACCAATCGCCGTTAATTTTTTCGATAAATTTTGTCGCGCCGCCCTGCAAAGCGTAAGAGCCGGATTTATCCAAAGGTTCGCCGGTCGAAACATATTCAATAATTTCTTCGTCGGTCATTTCTCCGAAAAAAACTTCCGTGACATCAAAGTCGGTAAAAATTTTTTCCCCCGTGACAACCGCAATTCCCGTTATGACTTCGTGCTTTTTTCCGGAGAGAGTCCGGAGCATTTCGCAAGCCCCGCAACCGTCCGCGGGTTTTCCGAAAATTTTCCCGTTTGATACGACAATCGTATCCGCTCCGATTACAACGTCCGACGGATATTTTTTTGCAACGGATTTCGCTTTCAACTTTGCATTTTCGACAGCCAATTTTTTCGGCTCCGCCGCGTCTTGAAATTCTTCCGCGTCGCTCGATTCGATTTTGAAGTCGTCGAAAAGTTTGTGCAAAAGTTCTTTTCGACGCGGCGACCCGGATGCCAAAATTATCATTGAAAAAAATTCCTCCTCAAATTCTGCCTTCGACAAAAAAAAATCGGCAACCGCAATTTTTCAACGGCTCCGACTTCTTTTCGGTTATTTTTGCGTTACCGCTTACTTCTTTTGACGTTCGCAAACCTGATTGCCAACCGTGCAGCTTGTCTTGCAAGCCGATTGGCAGGACGCTTGACATTCGCCGCAACCGCCCGTTTTCAAACTTTTTTGCAAAGTCGGTTTGTTGACTGTTTTGATGTGTTTCATAAAAATTTCCTCCTCTTTGCGTGATGAAATCAAATTTCGGTTTTATTTCTGCCGCCGCAGAAATTTTCCTGCAAGAATTTGAGAGAAAACGAAACCAAACAATTTTTTGCAGGGGAATTGCGATGTCGGAAGAAATTACACTCGGATTATCAGATGTTTTTTGAGGAGAGATTTTAATGAAGAAAATACTTTTTATGTTGTCGTTTATGTTTTTTTTGAGCGGGAACTGTTCTGCCGAAAATTTGATATTCGTGGACGCGAGGGACGCGACCGGATATTATTACGACGCGGAAACTTTGAAGATCGAAAGTCCGATTGTTTTAAGTGTCCGGCTTGCCGTGATAAAAGCCGACAGAAATGATATGTATGTTTACGATGTGACCATAAATCACGAGTCGAAAACTTATATAATAAATTCTTCAAAAATTATGTCATACGACACGCGAACCGTCAGAGAATCAAACAATCAGCCGCGCGCTCCGCGTGCATATTCCCGAAATTCCGAAATGAATGCGACGGTAAATTATATTCTGTATGAAAACGCCGGCAGGAATTGAAACTTCGGATCAGGTTAAATTTCGGCATTGTATTTTTCCGCAATCTGCATTTTGACGGTTTCGTTGGACAAAAATTCTTCATATCCGGAAATTCTGTCAACCGTCCCGTCCGGAGTTATGTTTATTATTCGCGTGGCGATTGCGTCGGTAAAAGCTCTGTCCTCGTCCGCAAAAATTATCGTGCCGGCAAAATTTTTCAAAGCCGTTTCAAGCGATTTGATTCGCGGCAGATCCAGGCAGGAAGTGGGATTGTCCAAAATCAAAAAATTTGCGTCGCTCTCCTGTAATTTTTCAAGTTCAGCCCTTGCCGTCGCTCCGGAATAAACTCTCTGCAT
>CAJOOE010000138.1 GCA_905236145.1 uncultured Selenomonadaceae bacterium | reverse complement strand
TGTCTTTTTGTCGAGTTGGGATTGAAGGCTGTGAGCGACGGAGAACAGAAACGCCGGATAATATCCGTTCTCGCCCAAATATTTTTTGAAGGCGTTTTCGACCGCTTGAATCAATTCCGGAGATATGTCGTTCGCGAACATTCCGGAGCGGACAATATTCCACCATTCCGTTATTGAAAACATTCTATTTTCTGCCCGGCGAATACAATCCGGATTTTTTTTGAAAAATTCCATCGTCGGCAGTTTTTTGTGCAGATATTTTGAAAGTTCAAATTGACCGGCAATAGTTTTTTCCACTTTGCCGGTCAATATTTTTTTGTTGTTTGTACCGGAGTCCGGAGCCTCGCGGCGAACATAAAAAATCACCGGAGTTTTTACAATTACCTTTGCCGTCATTAACCAAAACATAACGTAAACGAAATGACCGAAACCTTCAAAAAACAAATCATTTTTCAGAATAAAATCTCTCTTAAAAAGATTGTATTGAGTGTCGCAAAAAGTGCCGCCGGTGATAAATTCGTTGAATCTGAAAGCCGGGTCGTCG
This sequence comes from uncultured Selenomonadaceae bacterium, assembly GCA_905236145.1. Classification (GTDB taxonomy): domain Bacteria; phylum Bacillota; class Negativicutes; order Selenomonadales; family Selenomonadaceae; genus Quinella. The sequence continues at coordinate 3,810 of CAJOOE010000138.1, read as the reverse complement.
GAAATTTCCGTAATCTGCTCAACCGGGTGAACTTCCCACGAAGTCGGCTGCAGCGGAGTATCCGGCGTTATTATTCCGTCCGGCGGCGAATTTAAAAAATTTGTCCCGTGAACAACGTCGGCGTTATACTTTTCCGCGACTTCAAAAAGATGTTGCAGGGCGTTGTTCAAAAGCAAATCGTCGCTGTGAAGAAGTTTCAAATATTTTCCGGTCGATTCTCTGAAAAGTTTGTTCGTCGTCCCGAACTCGCCCAAATTTTGAGAATTTCGCCGGAGTTTTATTTTGCCGGAAGAAATTTGAGCGGCAAATTTTTCTTGAACGAACTCAAAGGAGCCGTCGGAAGAACAATCGTCCCGGATAATCAATTCAAAATCTTGAAAAGTCTGTCCCAAAACGCTGTTAATGCAATCTTCGATATAATGTTTCCGGTTGTACATGGGAATGACAACGGAAACTGCCGGGCTTGCCATAGTTTACACCTCTTTTAAATTTTTGTTCTCATCAGCGACCAAATTTCAGCCGGTTGACTCAGCGGAATTTTTACAAGCTGTTGAGCGTGAGGAGCGGAAAAAATTTCCGTGCCTTCCGCGTCCGTCATGAAATTTATTTTTTGCGAAAAAGTTTTTCCCTTCGGCTGTAAAAATTCCACTTCCGCACCGACTTTAAAATTTCCACGTTGCTCGATTAACGCCGTCATACTTTCCCGGTCAAATTCGCGAACGATTCCCAAAAAATTCATTTTATTCGCCGGCTTGGAACTTCCGTAAATTTCGGTGAGTTCCCCGTCGGCCGCAAAAAATCCGGTCGTGTAAGGTCTGTGGGGAATTTTGTCAAGTTCTTCAATCCGATCCGGCAAAATTTTAAAATCGTCCGGATTTTCAAAATAAGCGTCTATCGCCGCTCTGTAAGTTTTTACCGCTCCGGCTATATAATTTACACTTTTCATTCTGCCTTCGATTTTCAGCGAAGAAACACCCGCCGAAATAATTTTGTCGATATGCGGCAGAAGGCACAGGTCTTTCGAGTTCATTATGTAAGCTCCGCGACCGTCCTCCGCAACTTCAAAAAATTCTCCCGGACGCTTTTCCTCAACCAAATTATATTTCCAGCGGCAGGAGTGCGTACATTCTCCGGCATTTCCGTCGCGTCCCGTCAGATAATGCGAAAGGTAACATCTGCCGGAATAAGAAATACACATCGCGCCGTGAACGAAAATTTCAAGTTCCGCCGGACAATTATTTTTTATGTGCGAAATTTCTTCAAAAGACAACTCCCTTGCCAAAACAATGCGACTTGCTCCCAAATCGCTCCAAAATTTCGCCGCCCGGAAATTTGTGACGTTGGCTTGAGTGCTTATGTGAATTTCCAAATTCGTCAATTCTTTTGCAAGGGCAAAAATTCCGGGATCCGAAATCAAGACGGCATCGACTCCGGCACCTTCCAAAAATTTCAGCCAATCGGCAAGCCCGTCAAAATCCCGGTTGTGAGCGAAAATATTTACCGTGACATAAATTTTTTTGCCGAGTTCGTGAGTAAATTTGACGGCTTTCAAAATTTCTTCTTCGTCGAAATTGTCGCCGCCCGCCCGCAGATTAAAATTTTTCCCTCCGACGTAAACCGCGTCCGCTCCGTAAATCAGAGCGGCTTGCAGTTTTTCAAAATTTCCGGCGGGAGCCAAAAGTTCCGGTTTATTCATTTCAAAATCAATCCTCACTCCCGGAAAAGTCTTTTGAGCCGGCAACGCAGATTATTTCGCCGTTAAATTCAGCCGTCCCGAATTTCACTTCGTCGCCGATTTTAAATCCGAAATCTTGATTGAGTTCGGTTAAGAGCGTCCCGGTAAAAATATTTCCGTCAATTTTTTCACAGCGTAACCAAGCCGGCTCCGGATTTAAATTTTCCGCAAAGAAAAAGACTTGAACATCGTCCGGATAATCCGGGTGCCGGAGGGAATCGACAGACTTGACGAACCGGGTTTTTTCTTTCCGGTCGTCAACGTCAAATTCGTCGTTAATCATTTGAATTTTGTCGCGGAAAGGTATCGAATATTCGCCGGTGACGATTTTAATTTCGCAATCGCCGACCGCACCGCGTTTCAGTCGAACATTTTTTTTGTAACTTCCGGGAAAAGTTTTTATCTTGCCCGCCTGCTCCAAAGTTCCCGCCAAAATCTCAAAAAAAAGTGCACCGTCAAAATCTGTGTGACAGTAAGTCAAAAAGCCGTTCAATTTTTCTTCCGGCGGGAAGTCGAAAATATCTTTCAAATTCACTTCGTCAAAAATTTCTTCGCCGGACAAAAGGCAAATTTGTCTGTACATTTCGCGAAAATTTAAATCGTCCGTTTTCAAAAATAATCCTCCTTTTCAGAGCGTCGGGAAATTGCTAAATTTCAACAGGCACAAAAATTTCTTCGCCGGGTTCAGCCAAAAAATTCGCCGCCGTCAAATCCGTCAATTCCCGCAAAAAAATTTCTTCGTCCTCCGGCACGACCAAGACATTCAAAGTCACAACGTCGGCATAGTCCGTACTTTCGACCGGAATTTTTTTGTCGCGAAGAAAACTTTCGACACGGGCAAGAAAATTGTATTCGACCGTCACGGCAATTTTTTTCAAGACTTTCATTTCAACGATTTTTGCGGCGTTTATTCCGAGTGCGGCGGCGTGTGAATAAGCCCGGATAAGCCCGCCGGCACCCAACTTTATCCCGCCGAAATATCTGGTAACGACCACGATAATATTTGTCAAATTATTTTTCTTTATCGTTTCCAAAATCGGATTTCCGGCAGTGCCGCCGGGTTCGCCGTCGTCGTTTGATTTTTGAATTTCGGCGTTCTCGCCCAAAATCCTCGCCGAACAGTTATGCGTCGCGTCAAAATGTTTTTTTCGGACGGACAGCAAAAATTCGCGGGCGGTTTCCTCATCTTCGACGTTTCGGACGTAAGAAATAAATTTTGATTTTTGAATTTCGTAATTCGCGGAAAAAATTTCACCGGCGGCAACAGTCCTGTAATTTTTCATTTCGCCGCCCCCGTCTTTAAATCTTCTTCCGGCAGGGTGAGTGCGTCGCGAATTGCGGAAACTTCTCCGGCAGTGAAAAGTCCGACCGGAGATTCCCGGATCATTATTTCGGTGATTTTTTTCTTCAGCAAATCCGGAGCCGTTTTCAATTTCGGATCCGCCGCCTCTTTTGTCAGCGTGACGGTTTTGGTCTGTGCGTCAACGTAATGTTGCATTTTTTTTATCAATGCGGCAACCGGTTTTTCGGTTTTTGCGTCAAGTTCCGGCGGAATGTTGAGCATGTGAATTTTTAATTGTTCGTCCAAAAAATCTTTTTCCAATTCGCTCATCTGCTCGTAAAAATCCGCGATGTTCGGTTCCTCCGGCTCGTTCAAAAAATTTTCGACAAGAGTATGATAACTCAGCCAATTCCCGTCCAGCCGGTTTATATCTTTCTGATATTCGGCGTACCAGTCCGCGAAAATTTTTTGTTGCAGGTGAATATTTTCATACTTTGCCCGGCTGATTGTTTCTTCACCGGTATTTTGTCGATGAACCGCCGTTGCCGCAAAAAAAACCGTGACGCTTATAAGGCAAAGGTAAGGAAAATATTTTTTGTTCGGCAAAAATTTGTAAATTGCCGCAAGAGCGACGGCGACAGCCGTCAAAAGAGCGTAACTCAATTTAAAAATTACCTCCGAATGATCAGGTAGTCAGGTGGAAAGGTGGAAAGGTGGAAAGGTGGAGAGGTGGAGAGGTGGAAAGGCGGAAAGGCGGAGAGGCGGAAAGGCGGTCAGGTGGAAAGGTGGAAAG
>CAJOOE010000137.1 GCA_905236145.1 uncultured Selenomonadaceae bacterium | reverse complement strand
CTTTGACAAGGCGAAAAGTATCAGCCTCGGCGGTATCGCCATTTGCGATTTTCAAGTAAAGGTCTGCCGCAAAAGTTTCAAAGCCTCCGATTTTCCTTTGAGTGTCGACAAAAACTTTTTCCGTGACTTTGACGACCCGTTGAAGGTCTGCTCGTGTGGATGTAACGTTTAATTTGCGTGCAGTGTCCGCAACAATTTTTTCGGTATCCTTAACCTCTCGAAAAGTATCAGCGTGAACGCCACCGCCCTGAACAATCCGCTTGAAAGTATCAGCTTCGGCAGTTTCCTCGGAGAAAAGTTTTCTCTTGATGTCCGCAGTCACAATTTCGGTATCAACTATGTTGCGCAAAGTGGCCGCCGAATTTTTTTCGGCATTTTTCAGTTGTCGGGATAAATCAGCCTCACCAGTGTCGTTGTTAGAAATTTTTCGCAACAAATCGGCGGAGGCTTTTTCGGGCGCAGGAATGACAGTAGCAAAAACGAGCGGCCTCAAGCCGATTTTTCCCGTCGGTATCCACGTAGCGTAAATTTCGGGCTTGATATTAATTTTTCCCGTCGGTACCCATGAAATATAAATTTCCGGCTTAATGGCCGTGCTCAATGTTACTCACCTGCTTTCCAGCCGAATTGCATATTCTGTAAATCTGCTAAAGTAGTATCACTGAGGCTCCAGCCGTCTTGAATAACAGCGTCGGTATCGTCCGATAAATCGCAAGTACCATGCTCCGTGATAACTGAATCTGCTTTGGAAAAAGCGGTTGAAGTGGTTAAGGCCGTGCCGGTCTTGTAAGCGGGATTCCCGACAAGCGAAATGCCCGTAACCTTCGAATCAGCTCCGTACTCTTCACTGAGCGCGGCAATATCGGGCGTCTGCAGTAAAATTTGGTCGGCGGCGTTGGCGATATAAATTCCGTTCTCGCCCGCCGTCATATCGGTTTGAATGCCGCTTATCGGCAAGGCAATAATTTTTTCCCGCGAAGAAATACTTTCATCTGAAACAATAAGTTCTGAAATATATGGCCGATAACTGTCACTTGCCGGGAATAAAATAAAAAAAGCTTTTTCGTCGCTGAAAGTTCTGTAGTAATTATCTTCAGTAAATTGTTTAGTCGTAGTTGTTTCGTTTATTGTAATTTCTCCAAATGAGCTTGCCGCGTCCTCACCGCGGTGTATGTGGAATTGAATTTTATTTAAAGAGTTTTTTTCAATCCCGGGAGAGGATAATGTAATTATTTTCGCTCCTGTAACGTAATCGGGAAGTCCTGCAAATAAGTAAACGTAACCGGACCGCATATGCAACCCCATACAAGAATACTCTAGTTTTGTTGAGTTTGTCGATTTTGCTCCGAGATAAAAACCTGTGGGAAAATAGTTCCCTACATACATATTAAATTTTACGTAAATGTCGGTAGTGAAAGGTTGCGATACAACTATTTTGTTTTCGTCGGTGATTGAAGTTGCCGTTTTTGTGAATGATATGCCGTGATCGGGATTATAGGTAAAATTATTTTCAATCGTCGACACGGCAGAATCATTAAGCCATACTCCGTAACCGGGATTGATATATCTGAATGCCATTTTAATCACTCCGCCGCAACAACAAGCCCTTCGGCTATTAAATCAACCGACCTGTCGTTTTGAGGGTCTTCGCCTGATGTGCTGGTCGCCTTAACCCAAAAAACGGTATTTGTAGCGGCCACGTTCGATAAAGTCAAAGTCGAGCTCCAAACGGCCATATCTAATGCATTATCGGCGTCGGTGTATGAATCATCAGCGGCAACCTGCCATTTCGATGCGTTCGTTCCCTCAAAATAAATTTCGGTGTCTCCTTCGACAAGATAGCCCGAGTCACAGCGCACGGCAACCTTCAAAGCTTTTGATTCCGATTGATTTGCGTCCAAAGTCACGCTGAGCGGCAATGTTTCGTCGCCGGAGGAAATTTCTGTCCCGTCAGCTCCGCCGTCTGTCGGGTTATTCATGTAAAGCCGCAAATGTTTTGCCATTTTTCAAACCTCCCAAAATTCCAAATCAAACCAATAATATTCTTTCTCGAAATGTTCAACATAACCGTATTTCTTAATGACGACACGCTTATTTTTCAAAATTCGGCCGCTCACGTCGCGAATATCGACAAATTGACGGTCATAAGCATATCCTGAAACAATGGAGGCGGCCTCTGCTGCCAATGTCGCCTTGCAAGAATAAACCTCGTCATAAATCCCAAAATCCTGTACGACAGTGCCGCCGATAACTTCAACGCGCTCTTGTCGGTCGTTAGGCGTGATATTCCAATTCTCTGTGCGCAAGGTCTCAACTTCGCCGATTTTAATATGCATTTGAGTTGCCCCCTATT
>CAJOOE010000136.1 GCA_905236145.1 uncultured Selenomonadaceae bacterium | reverse complement strand
GTCATTACAAACTTGACAATCTTACCGCCTTTGTTGACAGAAACCACTTGCAAATTTCCGGCACGACCGAACAGGTCATGAATCAGAAATCTCAAGAACAACGCTGGGCGGCGTTCGGCTGGAATGTAATTTCCGTTCCCGGCAACGATCTTGACGCGATCGACGGAGCGGTTGAAATTGCAAAACGCACGAAAGAAAAACCGACCGTAATTATTGCACATACAACAAAGGGCTGCGGCGTATCGTTCATAGAAAATCAAGTCGGCTGGCATCATCACGTCCCGAATGACGAGGAGTATGCGGCGGCTTTGAAGGAACTTGACGAGAGGGGGGCTCAATGTGAATAAGATAGCCAATAAAACGATTATAAACAATGTTTTGCTTGAAGAATCGGCAAACGACAAAGATATTATTGTACTGTGCAGTGATTCGCGGGGAAGTGCCGGCTTGGGGCCTTTCGCAAAAGAACGCCCGGATCAATTCGTTGAAGTCGGTATCGCGGAACAAAATCTTGTTTCGATAGCGGCGGGACTTGCCGCCTCCGGGAAAAAGGCTTTCGCCGTTTCTCCGGCAAGTTTCCTGAGTACCCGCTCAATGGAGCAGGCAAAAGTTGACGTTGCCTATTCTCATACCAATGTCAAACTTATCGGAATTTCCGGCGGCGTAAGTTACGGTGAATTGGGAATGACTCATCAATCCGCAAACGATATTGCGACAATGGCATCAATTCCCGGTATGCGTGCTTATTTGCCGAGCGACAGATTCCAGACGGAAAAACTCATGCGGGCACTTTTGAAAGACACGGATCCGGCTTATGTTCGTATCGGCAGAAATGCGGTTGAGGACGTTTACGAAGAAGGAAATGTTCCCTTTGAATTTAACAAAGCCACGATGATTCAAGACGGCTCGGATATTACGATTATTGCCGCCGGTGAAATGGTGCAGGGTGCAAAGACTGCCGGCGAAGAATTGAAAGCAAAAGGAATTTCCGCCCGTGTACTTGATATGTATTGCATCAAGCCGATTGACGAAGAGGCGATAATTAAAGCCGCAAAAGAAACGAAAATGATTTTGACGGTTGAGGAACATACGAAATTCGGCGGCTTGGGTTCAATGGTCGCACAGGTCACTGCGGCGAATTGCCCGACGAAAGTCGTCAGTCTGACTTTGCCGGACACTCCGGCGATCTCCGGCAAATCTCCCGCGATTTTCAAATATTACGGTCTTGACGGTGAAGGAATAGTCAAAAAAGTTTGCGAACTGCTCGGAAAGTGAGCCGGTGTCCTTCCGTCCGAAAAAAACGGAGAATTTTCCGAAAGTGAAGGAATTTCCGGAAGAACGGCGAAAGATTCCTTATTTTAACGGGGGAAGTATTTCGGCGGGAGAGTGGTGCGGCGGAAGTAATTAAAAAAATTTCAAAGTATTATTCAAAGTTTTCGGAGAGGGTGATATTTTGAAGTTCAAAAAAATTTTTGCGTTAATTGCGTCAGTTTGCCTGACCGGTGCAATTTTTGCGGGTTGCGGAGCGGATACTCAAAAAACTGCGGAAAACGCCGGCGGCGAAAAAAAAGTTGAAACTTCGGCAGAAGGCAACAAGGCTTTGCCGGGCGGCGGGTCAAATATCATTTATGTGATAACTCCGCCTCATTCAAATCCGTTCTTCAAAGTTGAGGCGGATACCGCAAAGGCAAAGGCCGAGCAGTTGGGCTATGATGTCAAAGTCGTTATTCATGATGATGACGTCGCCATGCAGTCCGAAATGTTCGATGCCGCGATAAATGACAAGGCGGCGGCAATTATTTGCGACAACGCAAGTTCAAACGCTACGGTTATTCCGATTAAGAGAGCGAGAGAGGCGGGTATTCCCACATTCCTCATCGACAGAGAGATAACCGAAAAAGATCTTGCAATTTCTCAAATAGTCGCCGACAACTATCAGGGTGCAAAAGGTATTGCGGAAGTTTTTGTCGAAGCTATGAACGAGGAAGGAACTTATGCGGAACTTTTGGGACGTGAAAGCGATACCAATGCTCACATAAGATCTGCCGCTTTCCATGAAGTTATCGACGCTTACCCGAAAATGAAATCGGTTGCTCAACAAACGGCACATTGGGAGCAGACGGAGGCCGTCGAAATAATGGAAGGGATTTTACGTTCCAATCCGGATTTGAAAGGCTTGGTTTGCGGTAACGACACCATGGCTGTGGGAGCATTGACGGCGATTAAAAATGCCGGGCTTTCCGGAAAAGTTATCGTCATAGGTCTTGACGGCTCCGACGATGCCGCCGCCGCGATAAAAGACGGGACAATGTTGGGGACGGCTCTGCAACAGGCAAAAGTCATTTCCGAATCTGCGGTCGAGCAAGCCGACAAATATTTGAAGGAAGGCAAGACCGGCAAGGACGAGAAACAGTTGGTCGATTGTGTCATCATCACGAAAGAAAATGTTGACAAGTTAAAGACCTTTGTTTATACCCCCTGATTAAGGGAAGAATTTTTAACAATTAACAGCAGAGGAGAGTGTTTTTGATGAAGTTCAAGAAGATTTGTGCGTTGATTGCATCGGCGTGTCTCATGGGTGCAATTTTCACCGGTTGCGGCGGCGGCGGAGAACAGCCCGCAGGCGGCGACAAGAAAGCCGAAACTGCGGCCGACAGCAAACCGTTGACGGGCGGCGGCTCCAAGATTATTTACATAATCACTCCGTCACATTCAAACCCGTTCTTCAAGACAGAGGCTGATGCGGCGAGTGCAAAAGCAAAGGCGTTGGGCTATGAAGTCAAAGCCGTTTCCCATGACGACGATGCAACCAAACAGTCCGAACTTTTTGACAACGCAATTTCAGACAAAGCGGCGGCAATCATTTGCGACAATGCCGGTGCCGATGCGACGGTTGCGGCTGTTCGTAAAGCCCGCGAGGCAAATATCCCGACCTTCCTCATTGACCGCGAAATCAACGCAAGCGGCATTGCAATTTCCCAGATCGTTGCAAACAACTATCAGGGTGCAAAAGGCGTTGCGGAGGCTTTTGTTGAGGCTATGGGCGAAAAAGGAAATTATGCCGAACTTCTCGGTAAAGAGTCCGATACAAATGCCGGCGTTCGTTCCTCCGCTTTCCATGAAGTTATCGACCAGTACAAAGATATGAAGATGGTTGCACAGCAAACGGCAAACTGGGAACAGACAGAGGCCAATCAGAAAACCGAAACAATTCTTCAATCCAATCCGGATATTAAAGGCATAATCTGCGGCAACGACACAATGGCTGTCGGTGCGGCGGCGGCTGTCAAAAATGCAGGTCTTGACGGAAAGATTGCGATTATCGGCGTTGACGGTTCGGACGAGGCTGCAGCGGCAATCAAAGCCGGCAGCATGACCGGTACCGCTCTCCAACAGGCGGCTCTCATTGCGGAAATGTCCGTCGAGCAGGCCGACAAATATCTCAAAGAAGGTAAAACCGGTCTCGAAGAAAAACAACTTATTGACTGCGTCGTTATCACAAAAGACAATGTCGATAAATTGAAGGCATTCGTTTACACGCCCTGATTCCGGTTGACCGGTGGTTAGTTTACAGTGGTCGGCGATTCGGAAATTTACTTTCCGGCTTTCCGCCTCACCACTTGAAAAGACCCGCGAAAGCAAGTAAATATCGGCAGAGTTCAAAGGCGGGGTGAATTTACGAAAAAGGTAAATTTATCCCGCCGATTTTTTTTAACCGGAGACGAGGTGTTAAAAATTATGAGAAAAAAAGGATTGCTTGCATTTTTACTCTGTTTGCTGATGACTTTGACAATGAGCGGCTGCGTCAAAGTCGTCGAGATCGGTCACGAGGACGAATTGACCGGCAACAAAAAATTTAATGCGGCTGAGGACGTTGAAAGAATTTGGACTTCTCAAGCCATCCCCGAACTTACCGAAAAAGCTCTTGATATTGTCCCGCTCCTCAACGAATCAAACGGCGATTTCAAAAAAATTGCGGACAAAGGTCATTATTCAATGGGTACGAGCGGCGAACTTTCCTTTGTCGTAAAAGGTGAAGGCGTTGTCACCGAAGTCAATCAGGAAAAGAAAGCCGGCTTTATGGTCGTAAAACCTGCGGGTTACGACGGACAAATTACGGTAAAATTGCAGATCGGCAGCGTTTACAAAGGTTCCGCCGTCCGCGACAATTTGAGTTTCATTAAGTACGAAGATTACACAAACCAAGTCGAATGGGCAAGCCTTTCGCAAAGTATCCACAATGTAATTGATACCGATTTGATCAAAAAATTGGATTTGACTTCAATCGTCGGAAAGAATATAGACTTTATCGGCTGTTTCAGCGTGGACAAAAAGACGGAAGTATTGATCACTCCGATTTCAATAAATGTCAAGTGAGGTGAGCGGACATGGCGGAAACTGTCGAAACCATTCATACCGATGACGAAGTTGTCCTGCACGCCGAAAAAGTCAGCAAAATTTATCCCGGTACAAAGGCACTTGACGAAGTTTCTTTCGACGTTTACAAGGGAAAAGTCAATGTTCTTATCGGCGAGAACGGTGCGGGAAAATCCACACTCATGAAGATTATTGCCGGGATCGAACAGGAATCCGGCGGCGAACTTTTTATGGGCGGCGAGAAAGTTCACTTTGACAATATCGTTCAGGCAAGGGCGAAGGGTATCGGTATCATTCACCAGGAACTCAGCCTTTTCCCAAACTTGAACGTCTACCAAAATATTTTTATGGCACGCGAAAAGACGAAAAACAGAATCGGTCTTGACAACGAACAACATATCGAACTTACAAAAAAAATTTTGGCACGGCTGGAGCATCCCATTGACCCGATGACAATTATCGGAGATCTTCGCGTCGGTCAGCAACAAATGATCGAAATTGCCCGAAATCTGATAGCGGACGATTTGAAAATTTTGATCATGGACGAGCCGACTTCTTCCCTGAGTGAGCAGGAAGTTCAGGTACTTTTTAAGATTATGCGTGAGCTTATGGCTGACGGAATTTCAATCGTCTATATCTCTCACCGCCTGGAAGAAATTATGCAGATCGGCGATTATGTAACTATTCTTCGCGACGGAAAATTTGTTGCAAGTGCGGCGGTCAAAGATATTGACGTTTCATGGATTGTCAAAAAAATGGTCGGCACAAAAAAATCTTACCCGCAACGCAAAGAAAAAATTGATTGGAGCAAGCGGGAAACGGTTTTGGAAGTGAGAGATCTCTGCCTTCCGAAAAAAGGCGGCGGTTGGCTTTTGGATCATGTAAACTTTGAACTCAAACGCGGCGAAATTTTGGGAATTTACGGACTTATGGGAGCCGGACGCACGGAAGTTTTTGAATGTATAATGGGCTTGCGTCCGGAGCATACCGGAGATATTCTGATTAACGGGCAGAAGATTGACATCAAAAATGTTTCCGAGCAGATTCAAAACGGATTTGCCTGGGTTCCGGAAGATCGTCAGCGTGAAGGTCTGGTCCAAACAATGGACATCGGCAAAAATATTTCGCTTGCGAGTTTGAAGAGTTACGCGAAGGGAATTTTGCTTGACAGTGCGAAAGAGGAGGCGGCCGTTGACCAAAACATCAAAGATATTCACATCAAAGTCGCGGACAAACGCCTTCCGATTTTGTCGCTTTCCGGCGGCAAGCAGCAAAAATGCGTTATCGGCAAAGGACTTTTGACCAAGCCGAAAATTATGTTGCTTGACGAGCCGAGTCGCGGAATCGACATCGGTGCAAAGACGGACGTTTTTGAAATTATGAATCATTATGCGGACGAAGGTCTTTCACTTCTGGTGGTTTCTTCGGAACTTGAAGAAATTGAGGCGATTGCCGACAGAATCATAGTTTTGTCGAACGGAATCAAAACGGCTGATATGGTCAAGGAAGAAGTCACGCAGGATAAACTTGTCATGGCATCTTACAAAGGTCATACAAAAGCCGGTCGCGAGGCTTGAGCCGGTAAAAATTTTTTGGAAAGGAATGAGATTTTCATGGCGGATTTAAAGAAAAGTCAAGACAATACAAAACTTATAATGATGCTCCTCAAAGGACGTACGCTTATAGTTTTGGGTCTTTTGGTCATATTCTTCAGCTTGGCGACACCGAATTTTCTTTCGGCAAATACCATGTTGCTTTTGGCAAAACACGTTGCACTGTACGGAATTTTGGCAATCGGCATGACTTACGTCATAATTACCGGCGGTATCGACTTGTCCGTCGGTGCGGTTGTCGGACTTGCCGGAATGGTCGCCGGCGGTATGATTCAGAAAGGTTTAACTTTTGAGTCAATGGGCGTAACCGTTTATTGCAGCGTTCCGCTTGTAATTTTGGCGGCGATTTTGGTCGGTGCCGTCGTCGGTTTGTTAAACGGTGCAATTATTACCCGGTTCGGAGTCGCTCCTTTTATTGCGACTTTGGGTACAATGTATATCGCTCGCGGTTTTGCCATGCTCCATTCAAACGGTGCGACTTATTCCGCGATAACCGGTCATGAGGCACTCGGAAACGTCGGATTTACATTTTTCGGCGGCAGAATTGCCGGTATTCCGGTCGGTGCGATAATTTTGGCGGTAATTGCCGTTATAGCCGGTTTCCTTCTTACCCGTACAACTTTCGGCTGGCACATTTTCGCGATCGGCGGTAATGAAAAGGCGGCAAAACTCTCCGGCGTTAAAGTCGATAAAGTAAAAATTTTGGTCTATATCTTCTCCGGAATTTGTGCGGCGATAGTCGGTATAATCACGGCGGCACAGCTTGAGGCATCTCACCCGGCATCAGGTGAAACTTGGGAAATGAACGCGATAGCGGCGGCGGTTCTCGGCGGCACCTCAATGATGGGCGGTATCGGTACAATCGGCGGCACGATCGTCGGTGCGTTTGTTATCGGCGTTATTTCCGACGGCATGGTCATGTGCGGCGTTTCGGAATTTTGGCAGATGATTATAAAAGGTCTTGTAATTATCGTTGCCGTCATTATCGACCAATTCCAGCGTAAAATGGAGGCAAAGATGGCACTTCAGGCGAGGAATGAATCGAAGAACGAGTGACATTGACCGGCTGACAAGGGAGGTGATCTCATGGGTTTTCGTTTCGGAAAATCTTTTAACATATCGCCGGGAGTGGATATACATGTAAATACAAGCGGGCCGAGTCTTTCGCTCGGACCGAAAGGCACAAAATTGAATGTCGGGCCGCAAGGTACATATATCAATTTAAAAACGCCGGTTCCCGGTCTTTACTACAACAAAAAAATATTCGGCAAATCCGAGGGTAAAGAATCGCCGGTATATGATGAATGTCCGTTTTGCGGTCACAAAATGAGAAAGCATTGGGATTCTTGTCCCAAATGTCATGCTCCTCTGACCGGCGGCGAATCGGCGAATGAAGAAGGTTTTCGCAATCCGGCGGTTTTCAAAGGCGAATGCGGATTTTTGGCGGATTATTTGGCAGTCGAATGTGATTTTTCCGTCGTTCTGTCTGCCGAAGGCAACGTCGAATATGATTGCGTTTGTTTCGGATTGGATTCGGCAGGAAAACTTTCCGACGATCGTTATATGATTTTTTACAATCAGCCGCAAAGTCCGGCAAATGAAATTACCTTCACATCTTTCAAGAACAGAGGTAAATTTACCGTGAAACTCGGAAAGTTGCCTTCCGGAATAAATAAATTGGTCTTTGCCCTCTGCATTGACGGGCAGGGGACAATAAAAGATATTTATTCGCAAAGCACACGCTTTTATCAGGACGGAAAGACGGCTCTGGAGGCACCTTTGCTCGGAAGTGATTACGGCAAAGAAAAGTCGGTAATATGTATGGAAATTTATCGTGCAGGCGAATGGAAATTTAATTTCGCGGCAAAAGGTTTTAAAGGTGATTTGAGCGATTTACTCAAGTCTTTCGGCGGCGAAGAAATTTGAGAATCACCGTAAATTTATAAAAAATCCCGCTTTTCAAAATTTTGAAGGGCGGGGAATTTTTTTCGGCGAATTGTAAAAAAAAATGGCGCGCTCGGGGGGAATCGAACCCTCGCTTCCGGCTCCGGAGGCCGGCGTCCTATCCTCTGGACTACGAGCACACGCTTTTCTTTCGTCAACGATAATTTTATATCAAAAAAATAATCTGTCAAGTTTTTTTGCCGATTGTGAAAAATTTCTATGATCTCATTCGGTTTTTTCGCGAATCCATTTATATACCGTCGGGCGTGAAACTTTGTAATGTTTTGCGATGGAAGTGACCGTTGCGGTTCTTTCGTAATACGCCTGCTTGTAATAATCAAAATCTTTCGGGCGTTTTTTCGCATTCCGTCCCTTATATTTCCCGGCGGCCTTTGCAATCTGAATACCTTCCCGCTGTCTTTGCAGAGTCAATTCCCGTTCAAATTCCGCTATCGCTCCGAAAATCGTCAACATAAATTTTCCCTGCGGCGTCGAGCTGTCAAGCTGTTCTTTCAAACTTCTGACTTTAACGCCTCTGTTTGTTAAAGTTTCGACTATGTTGAGCAAGTCGGTCGTCGAACGTGCAAGGCGGGAAAATTCCGAAACAATCAACTCGTCCCCCTCACGCAAAAAATTCATCATCTCGTCAAATTTCGGACGTTTTGCGGACTTTGCCGAAACTTTATCGACAAAAAATTTTTCAACGCCGGCATTTTCCCGCAACTCAACAATTTGCCGTTCCTCATTTTGTTCAATGGTTGAAACTCGAACATAACCGACAAGCATAAAATTCACTCCTTTAAATTTTTTTTACATTATAAGCCGCCGGGAAAATTTTTGCAAACAAAAACGAACGCGAATTTTTTATCCGCGTTCAAAAAATTTTTTCCTCTTCAAATTATTCCGACAGTCATCAATCTTTTTGCTCTTTTTGCGGAAGAGATCATATCGCGGGCATTTTTCAAAGCCGATTGCGATTCTTCGCCGGATGCCATACGCGAAATTTCCCGCGTGCGTTCCGTTCCGACAATTTTTTTAACCTGCGTCACCGTTCGCCCGTCCGAATCATTTTTGCTGACGTGCAGATGTTTGTCTGCCATACAGGCAATTTGTGCAAGGTGAGTTATACATAAAACCTGCTTGTTTCTTGAAACTTTCGCAATACATTCCGCGACGACCTTTGCGGTCATTCCTCCGAGTCCCGTGTCGATTTCGTCAAATACCATCGTTTCCGCCGAATCTTCACGACCTGCGGAAATTGTTTTTATTGCCAGAGCCACGCGGGAAAGTTCACCGCCGGACGCGACTTTTGCCAAAGATTTCGGCTCCTCTCCCAAGTTCGCGGAAAAAATCATATCGGCAGAATCTTTGCCGTTTGCGGTGAGTTCCGGCGAAGGCGTGACTTCAATTTTGAAAGTTGCCTTTTCCATTCCCAATTTCCTGATTTCCCGCTCGATTGCCATACTCAATTTTTCGGCGGATTTTTGACGAAGTTGCAAAAGATGTTCCGCTCGTTTCTTTGCCTGTCCTTCCAATTTCAAAATGACTTGTTTCGTCGTTTCCAAATCCGTTTCGTAATTTTCGACTTCCGCAATTTCACTGCGAATTTTTTCCAATCTCTCCAAAATTTCGTCAACCGATGAACCGTATTTTTGTTTCAGCCGGAAAATTACGTCTGCACGGGCGTGCAGTGCGTCCAATTTTTCCGGCGAAAATTCCACCGTTTCCGAATAATCCCGCACTTCGTCAAAGACTTCCCTCAATGAAATTGCGGCATCTTCCAAAAGTTTTCTCGCCGAATTTAATTTGTCGTCAAAGCGTGAAACGTCGTCAAGATTTTTTTCAACCTTTGCCAAAGCCGTCAACACGTCAAATTCGGAGCCGCCGCCCAAAAGCAGACAAGATTCTTCAATGTGTTCGGAAATTTTTTCGGCGTGTGAAAGTTTTCGGATTTCGCCGTCAATCTCCTCATCTTCGCCCGGTTTCAAATCGGCGGCGGAAATTTCCTGTTCCTGCCAGCGGAGCATATCAAGTTTTTGAGCGTTCTCCTCTTTCGACTTTTTCTTTTCCTCCAGAGTGCGAATTTGAATGTTCCAAAGCCTGTAAAGCCTCTTGTAATCCTCGCGAACTTCCGGAATTTTTTCCTCCGCACCGTCAATCAATCTGTAAACGCTTTCCGTGCGTAAAAGTGCAAGATTTTCGTTTTGCCCGTGAATATCGACCAGAGCCGCACCGATTTTTTTCAGCGTGGCAAGGGTTATGTGCGATCCGTTCGCGGTGATTGAAGTTTTTCCGGAACGATTTATTTTTCGCGTAATAATTAAATTTTCGTCGTCCTCGTCAATTTCAAATTCTTTCATGACGGAGCGGACGGGCGAATTTTTTTCCGCAGAAAAAACCGCCTCGATTTTCAATTCTTCCGCACCGGAGCGAATATGTCCCGCACCGATTCTGTTTCCCAAAACTGCACCGAGTGCGTCCGTCAAAATTGATTTTCCCGCACCGGTTTCACCCGTCAAAATATTCAACCCTTCGCCGAATTCTGCTTCGGTTTTGTCAATCAACGCGAAATTTGAAATGTTTAAACTTTTTAACATATAATTTCCTACCTGCTCTTTTTTCCTTTCAAGCCGCCCGCCAATCATTTAACTGCTCCCGTATTTTACATATTTTCCGGAAAATAAACAAGCCGGAAAATTTTTTCTTCTCCGGCGTGAAATTTGACTGTTTGTGAAGTTGCAAAAATTTTACTTGTTCATATTTTTGAAATCTGAGATAGTGAATGTGAAATAAGTGTCCGGATATGGTTCGTCTTTTAAAGTGAAATGCCACCACTCGGTGGAAAGCGGTTTAAAGCCGTGACGCAGCATGGCATCACGCAAAATTTGACGATTTTTGAGTTGGATTTTCGTCAACTTGCCTTTGTAATCCGGGTGCGAAAGTTCGCCGAAATAATCGAAAGTGCCGCCCATATCGACTTCCTTGCCGGTTTTCATGTCAAAGAGAGTCAAGTCCAAAGTGGAGCCGCGACTGTGACCGGATTTTGCATCAATGTAGCCTTCGGAAAAAAGTTTTGTCTTATCGACTTCCGGATAAAAATATGTTTTCATTCGTTTGTCGGCAAGGTTTTCGGCCCAGCGGACGAAATGATCCACCGCTTTTTGAGGACGGTAAGCGTCAAAAATTTTCAGCCGATAGCCGGATTTTTTCACATCGTCCGAAACTTCTTTCAAAGCCTCCGCCGCCTCTCTCGTAAGCAACGCCTC
>CAJOOE010000135.1 GCA_905236145.1 uncultured Selenomonadaceae bacterium | reverse complement strand
GCCGCACCGACGTTCATCCAGCCGAGTGCCATCATTTCGAGTGTGCCGCCGAGAATAATTCCTGTGGTCATGTCACCGAGAACCGCACCCGTCATGGTGCAAGCTACGACCGGACGATGGAATTGCATTTCGTCCAGAACCGATGCCATACCTGCTATGAAAGCGACAATGAAAAGCAATATCCCTTCCATAATACAAAACACCTCTTTCTCTTTGAAGTTGTCAAAGAACCGTTAAAAAATGAATAAATAAATGAAATCTTTTGTGCCGACCGAATCGACGACCGGACAAAACTTTCAAGATACCGACGAACCGGGTCGGAGCGTCGAGCGGGAAAAACTTTCCCGCCGACACTCAAAACCCGAAACGTTCACCGAAAACCTTACGCAAGGCCTTTCGCTTTGAGAGCTTCCATCGCGTCAATTTTCGTGTCGTTGGCAAGTTTGCGAATTTCTACTTCGATACCCATGCCGATAAGCTCTTTGATTGCCGCAACGTCATCGGCGTTGACCGCAACAGCTTGAGAAATCATGGTATCTCCGTCTTTAAAGCATTTGCCGCCGAGATTTACGGACTTGAACGGAATACCGCCCTTTACCGCACGAACGACATCGCGGGGATTGGTGAACAAGAACAGCGTCTTGAAAGATTCGTACTTGGGATTGTTGTAAGCCTCAACAGCTTTGTCAACGGGAACAACATAACCTTTAAGTCCCGGAGGAACGATCTGGAGCAAAAGTTTTTTACGCAGAGCGTCCTGAGCAACTTCGTCGCTGCAGCACATAATGCGATTGCAGCCCGTTACCTTTGACCATACGGTTGCGACCTGACCGTGAATCAGACGATCGTCGATTCGGCAGAAAGCAATTTCCATAAACAACCACCCTTTCCCTTATGTGACCGCTCTTTTCGGCGGTCAATGAATTAAAAATTTAAACTTCCGAAATTATATATCACAACTTTTTTTTTTGCAACGGTTCCGGCTTTATTTCATAAAAAATTTTTAAAAAATTTTTTCGCTCCGGAAACTGTCTGCACGGGAAAAATTTTTTCACTTTTCGCCGGCAACGTGAATTTCAAGATTCAAATTTGCCGCGATTTTCTTGAACTCTCTCCAATATTCGTCGGAAATTTCTTCCCCGCTTTTTATCGGATACTCCATACCCAAACTTTTATATTTCCCCTTGCCCAAAGTATGATAGGGCAGAACGTCAACCCTTTCCACGCAATCGCCCAAATTTTTTACGAACTCCATTCGCTTTCTCACGTCGTTCAATTCGTCGTTGTAATGCGGGACGATTACAAGACGAATTATTATTTTTTTGTTTTTCGCGGCAAGAAATTTCAAATTTTCCAAAATCCGCCTGTTGCTTACGCCGGTACATTTTTTGTGAAGTTCTTCGTCGAAAGTTTTAATGTCGTACAGAATATATTCAAATGCGTCAGAAATTTCTTCAAAAACTTCCCGCGAAACATTTCCGGCGGTGTCGAGTGCGGAAGAAATTCCCATTTCGCTCAAAAGTCTCGCCGTTTCCGCAACAAACT
Organism: uncultured Selenomonadaceae bacterium; assembly: GCA_905236145.1. Taxonomy (GTDB): domain Bacteria; phylum Bacillota; class Negativicutes; order Selenomonadales; family Selenomonadaceae; genus Quinella. The sequence goes on along the minus strand of CAJOOE010000135.1, from coordinate 7,724 downwards.
TTCCCTGCAGTGCCGCCTCGCCGCCGGAAAAAGTCACGCCGCCGCCGGTTTCTTCGTAAAAAATTTTGTCGCGGGCAAGTTTTTCGGCAAGGGTCTTGCTGTCGATTTCATAACCGACATTTTGAATTTTTTCCTTGTCGCCGATTTTAAATTTCATTGTCTTTTTTCCCGGCAACATCAATTCGGGATTTGAACACCATTTACATCTCAAATTGCAACTCACGCAAAAAACCGTTGTGCGAATACCGGGCCCGTCTTTTATGGAATAGCCTTGAATGTTTGAAATTAAACCTTTCTCCATATTTTCGCCCTCGCATTGAATGTCCTCAATCACACCTCAAAAGATTTTGCCGAAAAATTCTTCAATCGTTCAAAAAATCCTGCAAACACGAAAGACAATACGAAGGCTTGCCGGCACGAATTTTATGTTTAAAAATTTCAGCCGATGTGATAGTATTGACTCGAATACAGATTTCGTTTCGACTTGAAGAAAGGGATTAAAATGAAACTTGAGGCAAAAAATATTTCGGTGACAATCGCGGGAAAAACCATACTTTCAAATGTAAATCCGGTTTTTCCGGAAGGTCGCAGAATTGCAATAATCGGACCGAACGGTGCCGGAAAATCAACCTTGCTCCGCGTGCTGGCGAATCTTCACACTCAATATGAAGGTGAAGTTTTTTTGGGCGGTGAAAATATTCGCAAGCTGGACAGAAAAAAAGTTGCCCGCTCCCTTGCAATTCTTCCCCAATCAATGCAAATTCCGCCGGATACGACGGTTTCCCGGCTGATCGACTTCGGCAGGTTTCCGTACCGCGGTATGTTTACCGGAGGAAAGCCGAAAGAAGATCGCGAGGCCGTCGAACGTGCGATAAGTCTTGTAAAATTGGAGAAGTTCAAAGATCGACAGGTAAATTCTCTTTCCGGCGGCGAACGTCAACGGGCAAGAATTGCAATGGCTCTGGCTCAGGAACCGGAAATTATGCTTTTCGACGAACCGACCACTTACCTCGACATTGCCCATCAGCTTGAAGTCATGCAAATAATCCGGCTGATAAACGAAAAATATAAAATGACCGTTATAGCCGTCCTGCACGATATAAACCACGCTCTGCAATATGCCGATGAAGTTATCGTCGTCAAAGATCAAAAAACTTTTCAAGGCTCGCCGAAAAAAATCATCAATGCCGATATGCTTGCAAATGTTTTCGGAGTGAATGCGGAAATTTTTTCGACGACCGGCGGCGAATCGGTTTTGATTCCGGTTTCCACAATCAAGCGTCAATCGTCTTGAGATTTTTTCAAGGCGTACAGACTCAAGAAAAATCCCGCAATCGCATATCCCGCCAAAATCGCGGACGATCCCGGCAAAAATTCTTCGCCCGCCGTCAAACTTCTCAAAATCAAACTTGCATGAGTGAGCGGCAGACATTCGACAAAAAATCTTAAAATTTCCGGCAAAGCGGCGGTTGAAAAAAATGTTCCGCAGAGAAAAGACATCGGCAACAAAATATAAGTGTTGACCTGTGCCATTTCTTCATAGCTTGAAAGTTTCATTGCCGCGAAGAAACCGATCTCCGCAAAGATTATCGAATTTATCGCCAAGACCGGCAACAACATTAAAGACAAATTTATATCGGCACCGAAAATTTCCGCAAACAAAATTATTATTGCGGAAGATATTAAACTTTTCAAAACCGCTCCGGAAATTTTGCCGATTAAAAACGACTCCGCACTTATCGGAGAAAGTACATATTCTTCCAAACTTTTGTGATAAACTCTTTCCGCATGAACCGGGATAATTCCGTGAAATCCCATATTCATGGAGTTTAACGCCAAAATTCCCGGAACTATGAAATCAAGATAACTGCCGGACGACATTTGAACGCTCCTGCCCAATCCCAAGCCGAAAGCTGTCAAATATAAGAGCGGGGCAACCATTCGACTGAAAATAAATTTTGTCAACCGGCGTTTCAGGACAATCCAATCACGCCAAAAAACCGTTCCGATGTCGCGAAAATTCATTTTAATCCGCTCCCCCGTCCGGTCAATTCGACAAAGACATCTTCCAAATTCGTCCGGCGTACTTTGAAATTTTCGCCGGAAGCAGACGCAAAATTTTTCGCGGAATCTTCGTCGTCAAAAAATTTGCAAGACCTTCCCGCCGTCCCTTCACAATCGACCGTAAATCTTCCGAGCCTGTCGCAAAAATTTTTCGGCGTGTCCGTCGCCGTGAGTTTCCCGCCGTTTATTATTGCGGTTCTCCGGCAAAGACTTTCCGCCTCCTCTATATAATGCGTCGTTAAAACAATCGTCACGCCGTCCTTTGACAAATCCTCAATTAAATTCCAAATTTTTCTCCTGACCTGCGGATCGAGTGCGACGGTCGGTTCGTCCAAAAAAAGTATTTGCGGACGGTGAATCAAGGCACGGGCAATCAAAAGCCGCCGTTTCATTCCGCCGGACAATTTCCCCACGTTGTAATTTTTGCAGTCCGAAAGTTCCATATAATTCAAAAGTTCATTTATACGGCTCCGGCGTTCCGATTTCTCCATTCCGTAAAGTCTGCCGTGTAATTCCAAATTTTCCTCGACGTTCAATTCCCGGTCGAAATTTATGTGCTGGGGAACAACGCCGAGCATTTTTTTTATTTCGGATTTGTTTTTGTCGAAAGATTTTCCGTCGTAAAAAATTTGCCCGGAAGTCGGTTCAAGTTGTCCGGTCAACATTTTAATCATTGTCGTTTTTCCGGCACCGTTGGGGCCCAAGATGCCGAAAATTTCGTTGCGTTCGATTGAAAGCGTTATATCATTCACTGCGGTTTTAAAATTCTTCTCTCCGTTCTTTCCGACGCTTTTAAATTTTTTCATCACATTCAAAATTTCTATCATTGGCAAACTCCAAAAAAATGAGGGACGGATTTTCAAGTCCGCCCCCGAAAAAATTTTCAATAAAATTTATCGCGTCAAAAAATTTATTTTCCCTGCAGAGCGTCCCAAGCGTCGTTTGCACGATTGACGTACAGAGAACGGATCGCCTTGTTTTCGCCCAAGCCGTGCAGATAAGTCGAAACTTTGAAACCTTCTTTTTCCAAAATCGTCTTGTGGGAATCTTCTTCATCGCCTGCCATATCGTTGTTGGCGTGGTCGCCGGCAACCATCATGATCGGAACGAGCGTAACATTTTTGATTTTGTCCGCCTTCAATTTCGGCATAACGGTTTCCAAATTCGGCCAACCTTCGACGGTATAAATGTAAACGTTTTTATAACCCTCTTCCGCAAGTTTCGCCTGAATTACGGAATAGTAAGCGTTTGCCGGCTGAGGTGTACCGTGAGCCAGGAGAAGAACGGCGGAATCTTTCGCCGGTTTCTTGACTTGGGTGAAAAGTGCTTTAATGAAGTCGGAAACATCGTCGGCTTGTTCTTCCTGACCCTGCCAATAGATCAGGGAAGTGCCGAAAGTCATTGTCTTGAATTGTTCTTTGTAGTCGTGGAAAATTGTTTTCTGATAGTCGTACTCCATGCCCGGAATTACGTCGAGGGAAACGAGAGCGACACGGGTATACCCCTCCGCTTTCAATTTTTCGAGAGCTTCTTCCGGCGTGGGATATTTGATACCTTCGTTTTTGTTGATTCGATCGATTATTATATGACTTGTGAAGGCGGTGACGACTTTTGTGCCGGGATGAGCGGCTTGAATGTCGTTGACCGTCGCCTCAATGGTTACCGCACGATTTTCTTTGTAAGTGGTGCCGAAACTCATAACGACTATTGCGTCCTTGTTTGCCATGTTCTTGAAAGCGGCTGAAGGATTTTCATACTTCATAACGCCGATTTGCGAGGCAATGAGCAGGGAACGCGTAGCCGTCGTGACTTCGGGATTGAGGGAATACGCCGCCTCTGTGGACGCAGAAACTCCCAACGCCATTGAGCAAGCCATTGCGGCAATCAAAAACTTTTTCTTGGTGGTCATCTTTAAATCTCCTCCCAAAATATGAACTTAATAACGGTTTCTAAACTATACTCTTTAGACTTTATGCTGTCAAGAAAAAAACTTTCCGCAAAAAAAATATGCCGAAAAATCGCATTGAATTTCACGGCAAGAAACTTTCGTCATTCTTTGCACGGAGATTGTAAATCATCTTCATTACCGCCGCACAAAGTTTTTCGGGATCGTGTCTGCCCGGTTCCTTTGCACTTATCAAATCCGCTTTCACCAATCCCATACCCATCGCATTTATTTTTTCTTCGTCGATTTCCACCGGTGACGAGCCGGGAACTTCTCCGACAATCGGAGCCGAATTTACCAAAACATAATCAATCGTCCCGCCGCCGGTGTGTTCCAAAATTGCCCTTGCATGAGCCGATACCGTATAATCGTCCGTTTCTCCCGGCTGTGTCATTACGTTGCAAATATAAATTTTTATCGCCTTCGATTTTTTCAAAGCCCGGGCGACACCTTCAACCAAAAGATTCGGCATTATGCTTGTATACAGACTGCCCGGTCCCAAGATTATCGCGTCCGCAGATTCTATCGCCTCAATCGCGGCGGGAACGGCGGCAACTTTTTTCGGGAAAAGCCTGACCCTGCGAATTTTTTTGTGAGCCTCCGGGATTTGAGATTCGCCTTCGACAATCGTCCCGTCCTGCATTATCGCGTCAAGTCGGACGTGTTCCTTGCTTGCCGGCAAAACGCGACCTTTGACCGCCAGAACTTTTGATGACTCTTGCAAAGCCGTTTCCATGTCGCCGGTTACTTCGTTCATCGCCGCAATAAACAAATTTCCGAAACTGTGTCCGGCAAGTGCGGTATTTCCTTCAAAACGATATTGAAAAAGTTTTTCCATCAAAGGTTCGGTATCGGCGAGGGCAACAAGGCAGTTTCTCAAATCTCCCGGCGGAAGTATTCCAAGCTCTTCGCGAAGTCTGCCGGAACTTCCCCCGTCGTCCGCAACCGTAACCACTGCGGAAACATTGCTTGTAGAAGATTTTATCCCGCGTAAAAGGACGGACAAACCGTGACCGCCGCCGATTACCGTGACCGCAGGGCCTCGCTCCAATTTTCTTTTTTCGTAAATCAGATCTACCAGAGCCTCCGAATTGTCCGGCAGGAGTACGGAAATTATCGAGCGTATTATCATTCGCGTTGACCACAGCATTAAAAAAATTCCTATCGTCACGACGAATACTCCGACAATCGAAGTGAACATATAATCATAACTTCCGAAAGTCGTGTAAACCAGCCTGAAAATTTCTTCTTCCAGCAAATCGAGATATTTGTAGTTGAATAAAAGTGCCGCCCCCAAACTCACCATGAGAACGCCGAGTGCAAAGAGCAGCAGACGGCGTTTTAATTTTATTCCGGGATACAGCCACTTAAACAGATGAAACATTTTCTATTTACCTTTCCGAATTATCTTCTCAACGTCTTTACAAATTTTATCCGCGATTGCTTTTTCTGTCAACGTCAAAATTCCCATGCAAAAAAATTAAAGGGAGCTTTACCGGAAAAAATTTTCCGGAAACTCCCCTTTTTTTTCATCGCGTGAAAATTTTTGACTTACAAATTTTTCAACTGTTCGATTCGCTGTTCGACCGAAGAAATTTTTTCCGTCGCGGCGGCAAGTTTTTCGCGTTCTGCTTGAACGACTTCAGCCGGAGCCTTGCCGACAAATTTTTCGTTTTTGAGTTTTCCTTCGGTTGCGGCAATTCCTTTTTTGAGTTTTTCCAATTCTTTGGTAAGGCGGGCAATTTCCTTTTCCGTGTCGATCAAACCTTTGAGCGGCAGGAAAATTTCAACGCCTTCCGCAACTCCGGCAAGTGCATGATCCGGTTTTTCTGCGGAGAAATTTACCGGCTCGGCGGCGGCGAGTTCGGAAATGTAGCCGACGTTTGAGCGGAAAATTTCGGCAAGTTTTTCGTCGGCAATCTTCAAAACAACGGCGGCTTTTTTGCGGGGTTCGATTCCGACTTCCGCTTTCAAATTGCGAATGACTTTTATGACTTCCGTTATCAAAGACATTTTATTTTCCGATTCTTCGTCAATCTCGCCCTTTTCGACCCAATCGGCAAGCATTATACTTCCTTCGACTCCGGGAAGTTTTTGCCGGATTACTTCGGTAATGAACGGCATGAAAGGATGGAGCAGACGCAAAGATTTTTCCAAAACCGTATTCAAAACATAAAGTGCGGTCATTTTCGCTTTTACGTCGTCGCCGTACAAACGGGCTTTTGTAAGTTCGATATACCAATCGCAAAATTCCGACCAAATAAATTCGTACATCAGCCGGGCTGCCTCACCGAGTTCAAATTTGTCAAGATTTTCCGTAACGCCGTTTCTTGTCTTGTTGAGCCGGGAAATAATCCATTTGTCCGCGAGCGTCAAATCTTCCGGAGCCGGTTTAAAATTCGTGTCGAAGTTTTCAAGATTCATAATCAAAAATCTTGACGCATTCCAAATTTTATTCGCGAAATTTCTTGCCGATTCCACACGCGACCAATAAAACCTCAAATCATTTCCGGGCGTGTTGCCGGTGACAAGCATAAATCGCAGAGAGTCCGCACCGTACTTTTCGATAACTTCAACCGGATCTATGCCGTTGCCGAGAGATTTTGACATTTTCCTCCCTTGCTCATCGCGTACAAGTCCGTGAATGAAAACGTATTTGAAGGGGACTTTGCCGGGAAATTTCAAGCCGGTCATCATCATTCGGGCGACCCAGAAGAAAATTATATCGTAGCCGGTGACAAGGACGCTTGTCGGATAAAATTTTTCAAGCTCCGCAGTTTTTTCCGGCCAGCCCAAAGTCGAGAAAGGCCAAAGTGCAGAACTGAACCAGGTATCCAAAACATCTTCATCTTGCCGAATATTTTTCCCGTGACAATGCGAACACTCATGAACTTCTTCGGCGGAAACGGTCATTTTCCCGCAGTCGTCGCAATACCACGCCGGTATTCTGTGACCCCACCAAAGTTGACGGCTTATACACCAGTCGCGAATATTTTCAAGCCAGTTTGTATAAATCTTTGTAAATCTCTCCGGGACAAATTTTGTTTCGCCGGACTTTACCGCCTCAATTGCCGGCTTTGCCAAAGATTCCATTTTTACAAACCACTGTTTGCTGACAAGCGGTTCGACAGTCGTATTGCACCGGGAACAGTGACCGACGGCGTGTTCATGATCTTCCGTCGAAACAAGAACGCCCGCCGCTTTCAAATCTTCAATCAAAATTTTTCTGCACTCATATCGGTCAAGCCCGGAATATTTCCCCAAGCCTTCAGACATTGTGCCGTCGTTGTTTATGACTTTTATCTGTTCCAAATTGTGACGCAGACCCATTTCAAAGTCGTTGGGGTCGTGAGCCGGCGTGACTTTAACCGCACCCGTCCCAAATTCTTTATCGACGTAATCATCGGCAAAGAGCGGAATTTCCCGGTTGACGATCGGCAGGATTAAAGTCTTTCCGACAAGATTTTTATATCTTTCGTCGTCCGGGTGGACGGCAACGCCGGTATCGCCGAGCATTGTTTCCGGGCGTGTCGTCGCAATTTCGACAAAACCGCTGCCGTCTTTGAAAGGATAACGCAAATGCCAAAGATGTCCCTGCTCGTTGACGTGTTCGACTTCGATATCGGAAAGGGCGGTGGTGTTGCCTCTATCAACGGCAGCATCACCTCGTTGAGCTTCGATGTTCCTATCTTGATAGTGCGATTCAGATAGACCT
>CAJOOE010000134.1 GCA_905236145.1 uncultured Selenomonadaceae bacterium | reverse complement strand
CGACTTGTAAGAATTTCGCCTTTCGATTCAAATGCGCGGCGGCATACTTCATTTTCCGCTTGCGACATAATGCCGGAAATTGACGATGCGGTCGAAGTCGATATAAATATGGCTGACGTTCGCGTCGATACTTATCGGGCGAGCGGTGCCGGCGGTCAGCACATAAACAAAACTTCTTCCGCAGTTCGCATGACTCACATTCCGACCGGGATTGTCGTTCAATGTCAAAACGAACGTTCTCAAATTCAAAATCGTGAACAGTGTTTGAAAATGCTCCGTGCAAAACTCTTTGAACTTGAGATGGAGAAAAAAGAGGAAGAAATTGCAAAACTTGAAGGCGACAGAATGAAAATCGAGTGGGGCAGTCAAATTCGCTCTTATGTTTTTCAACCTTACACTATGGTCAAAGATTTGCGCACCGGCGAAGAAACCGGCAACGTTCAGGCGGTAATGGACGGCGAGATTGACAATTTTATTCGCGCTTTCCTTGCAATGAAGGCAAATGTAAAAATCTAGACTTTGACCTATAAATCACAAAACAAAAATTCCCCGTTTTGACCGGCGGGGAATTTTGTTATTTTATGTTTTTTGCAAGACATTCAGAAAAGTCCGGTAATAATTCCGTCGGCGGTAATGTCAATTTTTTCCGCCGCCGGATGTTTCGGAAGTCCGGGCATTGTCAAAATATTTCCCAAAAGTACGACGACAAAACCCGCGCCGGCCGAAATTTTCACTTCGCGAACGGTGACGGAAAAATTTTCGGGTCTTCCGAGTTTTGCGGCATCGTCGGAAAGTGAGTATTGAGTTTTCGCAATACAGACCGGCAAATTTTTGTAACCGAGTTTTTCAATTTCGGAAATTTGTTTTTCGGCGGCGGAAGTATAATTAACTCCGTCCGCGCCGTAAATTTTTTGAGCGACTGCCGAAATTTTCTCCGCAATTCCCGCATCGTCCGGATAAGTCAAAGTGAAATTTTTCGGCTCGTCAAATGCCGATTCGACGGCTTTTGCAAGTTCGATTCCGCCTTCACCGCCTTTTGCAAAGACTTCCGAAAGTGCAAATTTTACCCCCTTGCTTTTGCAAAGTTCTTCGACTGCTTTTACTTCTTCGGGAGTATCCGTCGGGAAGGCATTTAACGCAACAACCGCCGGTAATCCGAAACCTTGAATATTTTCGATATGCTTTTCCAAATTCGCAAGACCGGTTTTAAGCGCTTCAACATTCGGCGCGGAAAGATTTTCTTTTGAAATTCCGCCGTGCATTTTCAAAGCGCGGACGGTTGCGACAATTACGACCGCATCCGGGCAAAGTCCGGAAAGTCTGCATTTTATATCCAGGAATTTTTCTGCACCCAAATCCGCACCGAAACCGGCCTCCGTGACGACAACATCGGCAAGTTTCAGGGCGTATTTTGTGGCGGTGACACTGTTGCAGCCGTGAGCGATATTTGCAAAAGGTCCTCCGTGAATGAGTGCCGGCGTACCTTCCAAAGTTTGAACGAGATTCGGCTTTATTGCGTCCTTCATCAAAAGTGACAAAGACCCGGTAACTTTCAAATCATTTGCGGTGACCGGAGATCCGTCAACGGTATAAGCGACAATAATTTTTCCGAGTCGTTCCTTTAAATCGGCAAAATTTTTCGCAAGGCACAAAATCGCCATCATTTCCGACGCAACGGTAATGTCAAAGCCGGATTCGCGGGGTATTCCGTTTGCCTTGCCGCCAAGCCCTACAACAATATTTCTCAAGGCGCGATCGTTTAAATCCAAAACTCTTTTCCAGACAACCCGGCGCACGTCGATTTTTAATTCGTTGCCCTGCTGAAGGTGATTGTCCAAAACTGCGGCAAGGAGATTGTGCGCCGTCGTCAATGCGTGAAAATCTCCGGTGAAGTGCAAATTTATATCTTCCATCGGAACAACCTGTGCATAACCGCCGCCCGCCGCGCCGCCTTTTATCCCGAAACACGGTCCCAAGCTGGGTTCGCGCAGTGCGACGCAGGTTTTTTTGCCGATCTTTGAAAAGGCATCGGCAAGCCCGATTGAAGTGGTTGTCTTGCCTTCACCGGCGGGAGTGGGGGTTATCGCCGTAGTCAAAATAAGTTTGCCGTTCGGATTGTCTTTGATGCGTTCCCAAACTTCCCGCGAAATTTTTGCCTTGTATTTGCCGTAAAGTTCCAAATCGTCCTCATTCAAATTCAATTTGCCGGCAATTTCGGTTATCTTTTGAATTTTTGCCCGTTGTGCAATTTCAACATCAGTCAACATAAAAATTACATCTCCCCGATCATTTCAAATTCATTCAAATTTCTTGAAACCTTGCAACTTTCAGCGGAAATAACAGCCTTAATTTTTTCGACGGCCTTTTCGACTTCATCGTTGACGACAACATAATCATATTTTTTCCCGACGGAAATTTCTTCCAGTGCGGCATTGAAACGCTTTTCCAAAACTTCCGGAGTTTCGGTTCCGCGACCTTCAATTCTTTTGCGCAATTCGGCAAGAGAAGGCGGCAACAAAAATATAAAAACCCCTTCCGGGCAACGATCTTTGACTTTGAGCGCGCCCTGCGTGTCAATTTCAAGCAAAATACTTTCGCCGGAATTTATGCGCGTTTCAATTTCGTTTAAAGGAGTCCCGTAATAATTTCCGTAAACTTCGGCATACTCCAAAAAGTCATTTTTTGAAATTCGTTCTTCAAATTCCGCACGGCTCAAAAAATAATATTCTTTGCCGTCGGTTTCACCCGGACGCGCCGCCCGCGTCGTTGCGGAAACGGAATAGGAAATTTTCGGCATATCTTCCAACAACTTTTTGCAAACCGTGCCTTTTCCGGTACCGCTTGCGCCGGAAACGACAATCAACAACCCCTTGTACATAATCTTATCCTCCGTCAATTTGTTTCCGAAAGAATTTTTATCTTGTCGGAATTTACGCGTTCTTCGATTTTTGACGGCTGAACCGCCGACAAAATTACGTGATCGCTTTCCGTGATTATTACCGCCCGAGTACGCCGCCCGTAAGTTGCGTCAATCAATTTTCCGTTGTCTTTGGCGCGGGTTACTATTCTTTTTATCGGCGCGGATTCCGGCGAAACGGCAGCTATTATGCGATCCGTCGAAACGACATTTCCGAAACCTATGTTTACCATTTTTGTCATGTGAGCCGCCTCCCTTCCCGGATATTTTACCATACAAATTTCTTGACGCAAATT
>CAJOOE010000133.1 GCA_905236145.1 uncultured Selenomonadaceae bacterium | reverse complement strand
TGGTCAGTGAATCAAAAATATGATTCTCAACCGGTTCAAATTCCGCCGACACAATCGGCAAGTTTGCAAATTTCCGGCAAATAAAAAAATTTTTTTGAGGTGTATTTGATGAGTGATTTTTCAAGACGAGATTTTATAAATTGTACCGCAAAAATTTTGACCGGTGCGGCGGTATTCGGATTTTTCCCGGAATCCGGCGAAGCAAAGCGGAAGGCAAAAGAAAATTCAACAAAAGTTGTCGAAAGGGGTTATAAGCCCGTACAAAATGCGGCGGAAGAAATTTTACCGGAGGAACCTGAAATTTTTGTCGAAGAAACTTTTCCCGCTAAAAATTCTGTCGACAACATTCCCATAATGCCGTCAAATTTGCGTTTTGTCCAAAAAATGCAACGACGCACCCACACCGGCGGGATTGTGATTCATCACGCCGGAACGACCCGCGACATGGATTTGGAAACCCGTACAATTCACCGCTGGCATATAGACAGAGGCTGGGCGGGAATCGGTTATCATTATGTCATTCACAAGGACGGGACGATCGAGGGCGGCAGACCTTCGGAGTTTATCGGTGCACATTGCAAGCGGCACAACAATTACACGGTCGGCGTTTGCGTTATCGGAAATTTTGACCTTGCCGAGCCGACCGACGCACAATTTTTGGCGACGGAGCAAATAATTGCCGCAATAGGACGGCAGTACGGTTTTAAGCCGTCTTTCGGCAGAACCGTTTTCGGTCACAGGGATTTGGGAAGGACTGCGTGTCCGGGAAATTATCTTTATCGCAGCCTTCCGGAAATCGTGAGAGGTGCAAATATTTATTTTTAAAATTTTGGAATCGGGGATTAAATTTTGAGTAACGGCAAAAAGAGAACGATACGCGACAACTTTACCGACGCGTTGAATAATGAACTTAAAACGAGAAAAGTTTTCGACCGGGCAAAAGTCAACGAGCCGGAAGAAGATATTTTTTTGGCGGATACTTCGCCGGATGACGAAATTGCTCCGCCGATTTTTGCCGCCGAGCCGAAGAAAACGCCGACTTTGATTGAAAAGCCGAAAGCGGAAGAAAAACAACCGACTTTACAAATAAAGCCGGAAACTCCGAAAAAATTTTCCGAAACTCCGCAGAAAAAAGAACCTGCCGCAAAAATCGAAAAGCCGCCGGCAAAATTGCCGAATATTCAAGTCAAGCCGGAAACGGATTTTGAAGAGAGAGTTTTTGCGGAGGCGGACTCCGATTTTCACGACGAAAAAATCCCGACTTCCATCGGTGCAAACATTCGTTCGGATTTGACGGAAGAAATCGAACGCCGCCCGATTTTTCACAGCAAATATTTCAACAAAAAACCGGGATCGGTCCCGGAAGAAAAACCAAAAAAAGAGGCTCCGGAAGAACCGCCGGAATTTGACGAAGAACTTCATCACAAACTCACTCATGCGGAGACCGCCGGGCTTGCACTTTCCGCAATTATGCTGATGTACAGTTTCATAAATTTGGACAAGCCGTTGTTTTTTGTTTCGCTGTCATTGTTTTCGCATTTGATCCGTCCGCTTATCGGAGCATTTTTCGGGAAATACAATCGTCCCGTTCAAAATGCCTTGCGTGGATTCAGCCTTGTACTTTTTGCGGGAGCGATAATGTTTATATTCTTCCCGTGACCGAATTTCTCAACGCAAAAATTTTTTAATCGTTTCCAGCATTTTCGGAACGTCCAAAGGCTTGGCAATATGGGCGTTCATTCCCGCATCTGTCGCCGCTTTTACATCTTCGCCGAAAGCGTTTGCGGTCATGGCGATAATCGGAACTTTTTTGAAGTATTCGCCCGGCATCGAGCGAATTTTTTTTGTCGCCTCATGCCCGTCCATAACCGGCATTTGAATATCCATCAAAACAATATCATAATTTCCGCCGGAAACTTTTTCGACGGCATCCGCACCGTTCACCGCCGTTTCGACTTGAAAACCGAATTGCAACAAAATCATTGTCGCAAGTTCCCGGTTCATGTCAATGTCATCGACCAGCAGAATTTTTTTCGTGCTGAAGTCGATTTCTTTTTCTTCTTGAGATTCTTCCGGCTTTTCTTCGACTTCTTCCGGAACATCTTTTTGCAACTCAAAACTCACGCGGACGGTAAACTCCGTGCCTTTTCCGGGAGCGGTGGAAACGCTTATTTCGCCTTTCATCAATTCGACTATTCTTTTGGTAATTGCCATTCCCAGACCGGTACCTTGAATGCCGCTGACCGTCGAAGTCCTTTCACGCTCAAACGCATCGAAAACTTTTTCGGCAAATTCCTTGCTCATTCCGATCCCGCTGTCTTTTACGCGAATTTCATAATCTCCGAAACCTTCTTCATTTCCTGTCTGTTTGACTTTGATTGAAATTTTCCCGCCCTCCGGAGTAAATTTGAAGGCGTTGCTCAAAAGATTCAAAATCATTCTGTTAAAGCGGTTTTTGTCGCAGAAAATATATTTGTCTTTCACTGCGGAAGTATCGACGGTGAAATCAATCTTCTTCTCCTGCATTTGATTTATAAACATATCGTAAACTTCCGCGAACATTTTTTTCAAATCGACTTCTGTGGTTTCCAATTCCAATTTTCCGCTCTCAATTCGGCTCATCTCCAAAATGTCGTTAATCAGTGAAAGCAAATGCCCGCCGGAATTTTGAATTTTTTCAAGATAATCTTTGACCCTCTCCGGGTTGTCGAGTTCCTTCAAGGCAAGCCCGGTAAATCCCATTATCGCATTCATCGGCGTACGAATGTCATGACTCATATTTGAAAGAAACATTGTCTTTGCTTTGCTGTTTTTTTCCGCCTGAACTTTTTTTATCTCTGCACGATTCTCCCTTTTTCTCATCGTGGAATAAATGTTAAACATTATCGCAAGTCCCAAGACAATCAAAATGATTTGCAAAGTGCTGTGCCTGAAAAGTTCGTATCTCACGTCGTCCAAAAGTATATCCGTGTAAACGTCGTCCGCGTCCCGTCTGTATTCGCCGGCTTGAAGTCGCGGCGAGTTCAATCTTTCAATATAATATTCTTCCATTTTCGTCAGCGACTGTTTCATTATTTCGTCGGAAGATTGACGCATCCACATAAGCGAGCCGAAGAAGATCATAAACAGCATGACAATGTAGACGATAAGAGATTTTCCGAATTGTCTTTCCTTGTCATGCCGAAACAAATTCCGGAAAAACAAAAATCCGAGCATACTCCACAAAACCAAAATCATGTAAGATTCTGCCGCCATCGTGGTGATTGAAAGCAGATTCGGTATCAACAAAAAAAGTCCGAAAATCAGGGAAAGGAGTATGCCGACGATTCCGGAAATTTGAAATTTAAAATTATCGACTTCACACGCCAGCGAAAATGCCGCCGCCGAAGTGTAGCCGTAAGCTATGACCGCACAGACGGAAAGTAAATCTATTATCCAACTTATCGCCGTTCTTCCGAAAAAAGGAATTATAATTGCAACGATCATCAAAAAAATTATTGCGTTTACCGGCGAGCCGTGTTTGTTCAGTTCGGCAAATTTCGGCGGCAAAATGTTGTGTTCCGCCATCGAATACATCAGGCGGCTTGCGGCAATATAATTTCCCAAAATTCCGGTGCCGATTGCGGCAAGTGCGACGAGTCCCAAAATTTTTAATCCGAAAGATCCCAAAACTTCATTGACGGCGTAAAAAGTCGGCAAACTCTTCAAGCCTTCCAAATTTCCCAAATCCGAAATGTATTCGAGCCAATTTGAATATTCCGGCGGCAAAATTGCCCCGGCCGTTCCGGCCGCGAAAATGTAAGCGGCAGTGCCGGCAATGAGTGCGGCGGTCATTATTGCGAAAGTTTTTTTCACCGAAAAATTAAATTCTTCCGTCGAATTTGAAATTGCCTCGAATCCGACGAATGCCCACGGAGCGAGTGCGACGATTCCGGCAATTTGAGCGTTCGGACTCATTCCCGGAACAAATGCCGGTTCAAAAGTTTTCAAGCCGCCTTCATGAGCCTGCATTACGGAAACGAAACAATAAATTATTCCGAAAAACAAAAACAGTGCCATTGCGGTCTGAACATTCGCCGCAACTTTTTTGTCGGTCAAACATATCCCGCCGAAAATCAGGAGAGCGATAACGGAAAGGGCGACTTCCCCGAAATAAACATCAAAGCCGACAAGCGTGTAATGAAAGCCAAATTGAAAAAAATCTCCGGTGAGTCTGCGGGCTATCAGTGAAAGAGCGGTTGAGTTCGCCCAAATAATCGACGTGTAAGCCAAAACCAAAAACCACGCAACCAAAAATCCGTGATCGTATCCGAAAAATTTTTTTGTGTAAGCAAATGCCCCGCCCGGCTCCGAATTATCCTTCATCATGAAATAATAATTCATTCCGATAATCAGCATGGTTATTGCCCCGAAAAACAATCCGAGAGCGGTCCCCAAAGTACCCGCGAGCGGCAAAAAAGTCGTTCCGGGCATGACAAAGGTTCCCCAGCCGACGGCTGCACCGAAAGCCAGTGCCCATGTATTGAGCGGCGATAAATATTTTGATAAAGTATTGTGATTCATTTGACGACTTCCTTTAAAAATTTTTCAATCGGCATTATAGCACCGCTTTTTAATTTATACAATATTTTTGAAAACCGGGAAATTACATTGACCGCGAAATATTTTTTTGCAGGGGAATTAAAAAATTGGCAGAAAAAGCACTTTTGAAAAGGAATTGTTTGCCGGCGATAAAAGCGGACAAGATTCATTTCGGCTGTCGCCGGAATTTATTTTTTGGGGAGGTAATTTAAATGCCCGATATTAAATTTGTCGAAAACAAAAATCTCAAAGAGAAACCGGACGTTTCAAAAATCGGTTTCGGTACTCACTTCACCGATTATATGTTTGTTGTCGATTACGACAAGGGGGAAGGCTGGCATGATGCCCGGATCGTTCCCTTTGAAAATGTTTCCGTCAGCCCGGCGAATACAACTTTGCATTACGGGCAGGCGATTTTTGAAGGTGCGAAGGCTTACCGCTACAAAGGCAACAAGGCCGTAATTTTCCGTGCAAAAGATCACATGGAACGCCTTAACAATTCCGCAAGAATTTTGGATATTCCGGAAGTGCCGATTGAACTTTCCATGGCGGGATTGAAAAAACTCGTGTCGATCGAAAAAAATTGGATTCCCTCCGGAGCCGGGCAGAGTCTTTACATTCGCCCGTTCATTTTTGCAAACGACCCCTATCTCGGCGTAAACGTCAGCAGTCATTACAAATTTATGATTATCCTTTCCCCGGTCGCCGCCTATTACGCTCACGGATTTGCTCCGGTAAAAATTATGGTTGAGGATAAATATGTCCGTGCGGTTCGCGGCGGTTTGGGCGAGGCAAAAACTCCGGCGAATTATGCGGCAAGCCTTCACGCCGGAATGATCGCTCATCAAAAAGGTTACGATCAGACTTTGTGGCTTGACGGCGTTGAGAGAAAATATATTGAAGAAGTCGGATCAATGAACATTCTTTTCAAGATTAAAGGCGAGGTCGTCACGCCGGAACTTGACGGAAGTATTTTGAACGGAATAACCCGCCGCACGGTTTTGCAGGTCGCAAAGGATTGGGGAGTGCCGGCGGTCGAAAGAAAAATTTCAATCGACGAAGTTATTCAAGCTCACGCGGACGGAACTCTTGAAGAAGTTTTCGGCTCCGGGACGGCGGCGGTAATTTCTCCGGTTGCCGTACTCGCTTACAAGGGCAAAGAATATACAATCGGCGACGGAAAAATCGGTGCGTTCGCTCAAAAGATGTACGATTACATTGACAAACTGCACACCGGCGAAGCAGAGGACAAATTCGGATTTATCGAATACGTTGACGAATTTTAAAAAAATTTTGTCGAAACGGAGTATCTGAAAAATTATGCATTTCAAATATTTAAAACTCTTCGCGATTCCGGCACTTCTGATTTTCTCCGGAACCGCAAACGCCGCCGAAGTCGATTCTGCCGGAAATGATTCGTCTTTGCAAATTTCTTCCGGCGATAACAAAGACTCCGGAAAAAATATTGAGTTGCAACTTGAATTTCTCTCCGGAAAACATTCGGATCGTCGCCATGTGGACAATTACAACGTCCATCTTTTCAAAGAGTTTAAGCAAAACGGATCCGTTACCTTGCATTACGGATTTACCTTCATGCGGGCGACCGGCTACAATATTCCTCGCGGGAAAAAACTTGACAGCAACGCCGTCGGTCTTGGCCCGGCATTTATGCTCCGATGGAGAAAACAGCTTTCCGGGAAACTTTACGGCGGCATTGATTTTACCGGCAGTTTCCTTCTGTGCAATCGTGCTCATCCGGCGGAGGGCAGGGCGTACGGTTTCCTCTGGAGAACGGGTCCCGCGATTACTTGGAAATTTAACAAAGATAATTCCGCGACTTTGAGTTGGCTTGTAAGTCATTTTTCAAACGGCACACGCACTCACAATCCCGGTTACAATACAATGGGTGTTTCTCTCGGAATCGCTCACAGGTTCTGAAAAAAAATTTTTTGCAAATAAAGACGGCTTTCAATCTCAAAATTTCGTTGAGATCGAAAGCCGATTTTTTTATCGTTCTTTTTAAATTTATTCGACTGTTACGGACTTTGCCAAATTTCGCGGTTTATCGACATCACAGCCGCGAGTGATGGCCGCATAGTAGGCGAGAAGTTGCAGAGGAACGACGGTTAAAAGCGGGATTAAAAGTTCGTCGGTTTCCGGGACAAAAATTACATGGTCGAGGTATTTTTCAAGTTCCGTGTCTCCCGCCGCCGCAATTCCGATTACAACGGCATCGCGTGCTTTGACTTCCTTAATGTTCGACAAAGTTTTTTCGTAAACGCTTTTTTGAGTGGCAAGGGCAATTACCGGAACGCCTTCGACAATCAAAGCCAAAGTCCCGTGCTTGAGTTCGCCGGACGCATAAGCCTCGGCATGAATGTAAGAAATTTCTTTGAGTTTGAGGGCGCCTTCCAAAGCGACGGAATAATCCAGAGAACGACCGATATAAAAAACGTCCTCGTTAAATCCGTATTTACGGGCAAAAGTTTTTATCGGATCCACATCGGAAAGAGTTTCGCTGATCTGTGCCGGAATTTTTTTCAGCATATCAATCAATTCTCTTTCCCGCTCCTGCGAAACGGTTTTGCGAATTTGAGCCATGTAGAGGGCAAGCATAAACATCAAAATAAGTTGAGTTGTATACGCCTTTGTTGAGGCAACCGCAATTTCCGGTCCCGCCCAAGTATGAATGACTTGATCCGCCTCGCGGGCTATGGAAGAGCCGACGACATTTGTTATCGCCAAAGTTTTCGCTCCGCGTCTTTTCGATTCTTTCAGGGCGGCAAGTGTATCGCTCGTTTCGCCGGATTGACTGATGACCATTACCAAAGTTTTTTCGTCAACAATCGGATCGCGGTATCTGTATTCGCTTGCAAGGTCAACCTCGACAAGTTTCCGGGCAAGTTTTTCGATATAGAATTTTCCGACCAGTCCGGCGTGGTAAGCCGTGCCGCAAGCGACGATATAAATTTTGTTTATTTCGTCCAAAAATTTTTCGTCCCAATTCAATTCGTCCATCGTGATTGCGGAACCGTCTTTTGCAATTCTCTTGCTCATCGTGTCGCGGACGGCTTTCGGCTGCTCGTTTATTTCCTTGAGCATAAAATGTTCATAGCCGCCTTTTTCCGCAGCCTCCGCATTCCAGCTGACGTTAAAAATTTTCTTGTCTGTCGCGTTGCCTTGTCTGTCGATAATTTCGACGGAATTTTTTTTGACGATTGCAATTTCCCCGTCGTTTAAAATGTAAGTCTTGCGTGTCTTTGAAATTATCGCGGGAATATCCGACGCTATGAAATTTTCGCCTTCCCCCAAGCCGACGACCAAAGGATTATCCTGTTTCGCACAAATCAAAACGTCCGGATCTTTACGCGACATAAAGACGAGGGAGTAAGAGCCTTCAATTTTTTTCAAAACGGAGCGAACTGCCGCAACAAAATCGCCTTTGTACTCTTCTTCGATAAGATGAGCGACGACTTCGGTATCCGTTTCCGACAAAAATTTATGACCGCGAGAAATCAAGCCTTCTTTCAACGCCATATAATTTTCTATAATGCCGTTGTGAACGACGACAAAATTTCCGGTGCAATCGGAATGAGGATGAGCGTTTCTGTCGGACGGGCGACCGTGAGTAGCCCAGCGTGTATGACCGATACCGATGACTCCGGCAGGTTCGTTGTCCTTCAATTTGTCTTTGAGTGCGTCAAGTCTGCCGACCGCCTTTTCGATAAAAATTTCTTCGCCGCAATCGACAGCAATTCCCGCAGAATCATAGCCGCGATATTCCAATTTTGAAAGACCGTCAATCAAAAATTTAACGGCTTTCTGATCTCCGATATAACCCACTATTCCGCACATAATTATTTCTCCTTTGAGTTAAAAAAATTTTTCGCTTTCAAAATCTCTTTTTCCGGAAATGTTGAAAATTTCCTGCAAAAAAATCTTTAACAATTATGCACGGGGTTTACCGCAATTCGCACAGAATTTTCCCGAATTGACCGTCCCACATTCGCAAGTCCAATCTGCCGCAGGAGCCGGACGAGGTTTTCCGCACTCCGAACAGAATTTTCCTTTATTTTTCGTTCCGCACTCACAGACCCAACTTTCATCTGCCGGGCGAGGTTTCCCGCACTCCGAGCAAAATTTTCCGGTATTGCCGTCGTGACCGCAGGAACATTTCCAGCCGGAATTTTGAGGAGTTTGTTGTGCCGCCTGTTGAGCTTTCATAAATTGTTCTTGTTGTTGTTGAGCGATTCCGAAAAGATTTGCGGCATTTGCACCGCCGGCACCCGCCGCCATATTCATTCCCATAAATCCCACAGCCGCACCGCCGGAATTTGCCGCTGCCGCCTGCATGGCACTTGCCTGAGCTCCGGTCAAGTGAGCCGCCGCCATAGCCGGATTTCTCAAGGCTCCGTTGCGTTGCATTTCTTTAATCATATTTGCGTCTTCTTCGCTTGCGTTGACATTTGAAACGCCGAAAGAAACGACTTGCAAGCCGCGTAAATCTCCCCACTTCTTACTCAAAACTTCATTCAAAGCGTCGGCAATTTCTTGAGTGTGAGCGGGAAGAGCACTGTAACGAATACCCGCCTCCGAAATTTTTGCA
Source organism: uncultured Selenomonadaceae bacterium (assembly GCA_905236145.1). Taxonomy (GTDB): domain Bacteria; phylum Bacillota; class Negativicutes; order Selenomonadales; family Selenomonadaceae; genus Quinella. The sequence continues at coordinate 2,634 of CAJOOE010000133.1, read as the reverse complement.
AATGCCGGTTGAAGGGCGGTCATCAATTCGGTTTTCAGTTGAGCGTCGATTTCGGAACGATCGTAAACGTCCGCGACATTTCCGCAAACATTTGTATAAAACAAAACCGGATTGACGATTTTATAACTGTAAGAGCCGAAACATTTTATGGAAATATCCACGTCAAGCCCGATATTGTTGTCAACCACGCGGAAAGGAATCGGGGAAGGCGTGCCGTATTTGTTGCCGACAATTTCCTTCGTGTTGAAATAGTAAATTCTCTGATCTTTGCCGGTATCGCCGCCGAAAGTGAAACGCTTGCCGATTTGAAAGAAAATTTCTTGAATGTTCGTTGCAAGGTCACCGCCGGAAAAGAGTGACGGCTCCGTTGAAGAATCATATTTGTATTCGCCGGGTTCCGCACAAAAATCAACGACTTTGCCCTGCTCCACAATCATCATGCACTGCCCGTTGTTTACCGAAATAATCGAGCCGTTTGTTATTATGTTGTCGTCGCCGGAATTTGAACTGCCTTTGCCGGTTCTCCTGTGACCTTTCGCGACCAAAATATCCGATGACAAACTGTCGCAGTAAAAAAATTCCTTCCAAGTATCGCCGAGAACTCCGCCCGCCGCACTCAATGCCGCTTTTATCAATCCCATGATTTAAAAACCTCCCACCTTAATAATTTTCTTTGGAAAAATTCTGTTACGCCGGAAAATTTCCTGCAAAAAAATTCTCGCCCGGCTTTGAGCGGAATTTTTCTTCAAGCCTGCAAGTTTTTCAATTTTTCGATTTCGTCCGGGGTAAGCCGCCGAAATTGCCCGACCTTCAAGCCGTCCAAAGTCAAGCCGGCAAATTTTGTCCTTTTCAAATTTTTCACGCTGCAACCGACGACCGCAAACATTCTGCGAATTTGCCGGTTTCGTCCTTCGTGAATTGTTATATCGACCGTCGCGGAATTTTCTTCGAGAGAAACAATTTCAATTTTCGCCGGTGCCGTCATTCCGTCCTCAAGCTCAACGCCTTTCCTCAAGTCTTCAAATTTTTCCGGAGTAATTTCCCCGCCGATTTTCGCCCGGTAAGTTTTTTTGACGGAAAATTTCGGATGAATCAGCGAATTTGTAAGTTCGCCGTCGTTTGTCAAAAGTAACAACCCTTCCGAATCGGAATCAAGCCGCCCGACCGGGTAAATTCGCCCGGAAATTTCCGAAACCAAATCCAAGACTGTTTTCCTTCCGCGTTCGTCCTTCGCCGTCGAAACGTAACCTCGCGGCTTGTTCAAAATTATGTAAATTTTTTCTTCGTCGAATGTCAAAGGCTTGTCGTCCACAAAAATTTTCTGCGTTTCCGGATTTACTTTTGTTCCCGGATTTTTTACGATTTCACCGTCAACTTTTACCCTGCCTTCCGCGATAATTTTTTCCGCCGCCCGCCGTGAAGAAATTCCCGCCCGGCTCATCAATTTTTGCAATCTCTCTTCAGCCAAAAAATATCCGTCCCTTTCAAAATTTTTTTGTATCGGTATTTTAACGGCGACCCGGTTTAAAGTCAACCGCCGGAAAATTGCAATAATGCGTTGAAAAAAATATTGTACTCGTTGTATAATCGAGCGGAAAAAATTTTTGGCGAAAAGGAGACCGATAACATGAGAGCAGGAATAACGGGATACGGGAATTTGGGACGCGGCGTGGAATTTGCCGTAAAAGAAAATCCGGACATTGAACTTGCGGCTGTTTTTACCCGCAGAAATCCGGACACCGTCAAAATAAATACGCCGGGCGTTCCGGTCTTGCATATCGACGACGCGAAAAATTGGTCGGATAAAATCGACGTTATGATTATGTGCGGCGGTTCGGCGACGGATCTGCCCGTTCAAACTCCGGAATTTGCAAAATATTTCAATGTCGTGGACAGTTTCGACACTCACGCGAAAATTCCGGAACATTTTGAAAAAGTCGATAAAGCCGCGAAGGAGTCCGGACACACGGCGATAATTTCTGTCGGTTGGGATCCGGGATTGTTTTCACTTGCCCGCGTATATTCAAACGCAGTTTTGCCCGGCGGAAAAGATTATACTTTTTGGGGCAAAGGAGTAAGTCAGGGACACTCCGACGCGATTCGCAGAATAAAGGGAGTAAAAAATGCAAAGCAATATACAATCCCGATCGACTCCGCACTTGATGCCGTCCGCTCCGGAAAAAATCCGGAACTGACCACCCGGCAAAAACATCGGCGGGAATGTTTTGTCGTGCTTGAGGACGGAGCAGACGCGGGAGAAGTCGAAAAGGCGATAAAGACAATGCCGAATTATTTCGACGAATACGACACGACAGTACATTTTATAAGCGAGGAAGAACTTTTGAAAAATCACGGCGGACTTGCTCACGGCGGTTTTGTCATTCGCTCCGGAAAAACCGGACTCAACGGAGAACACAATCACATAATAGAATTTAACTTGAAACTCGATTCCAACCCGGAATTTACGACAAGCGTTTTGGTCGCTTATGCCCGTGCAGCTTTCAGATTGAATACGGAAGGAAATACCGGTTGCAAAACTGTTTTGGATATTCCTCCGGCGTATCTTTCTGAAAAAGACGGTGCATATCTCCGTGCCCGGCTGCTTTAAAAAATGTCGCTGAAAAATCCCACTCC
>CAJOOE010000132.1 GCA_905236145.1 uncultured Selenomonadaceae bacterium | reverse complement strand
TTTCGTCAAACTCTCTTTCAATCATCAGCCGGACGAATCGCGAGAACGCCGGAGAATTTCCGCCGGTCGAAATTGTCAGCAGAAAATCGCCGCGATAAATTTTTGACGGAATTTCAAAATCTCCGCCGCCGTCCGCCGAATTTACCGGAATTTTTTTTCGCCGTCCTTCTTCGAGTACAAGCCGGTTAATTTTCCCCATGTTCGTTGCCGCAAATAAAAGTGCGGTGTCCGGCGAAATTTTTTCCTGCGAATACTTTTCGCGAATGATTTTTATTCCGGCAAAATTTTTTGCAAGGTCGCAAATCTCCGGGCAAATTTCCGGAGCGATGACTTCGACAATTCCGCCGACTTTCAAAATGTCGCGAATCTTTCTTGCCGCAACCTTTCCGCCGCCGACAACCGTACAAATTTTGTCTTTTATGTCCAAGTTTATCGGGTAATTCATTTTACAACTTTACCACGCCGAGAATTTGAATTTCTATGCTCTGATCTATTTCTGCGTGAGAAACGATTATCAAGCCTTGTACCGAGCGGGAAACCAATTTTCTGAAATACAGTCTGACCGCCGGGCTTGTCAAAACCACCGGCTGATAGCCCATATTCGTCAACTTTTCTATTTCGCCGTTCAGCGAGGCGATCATGCGACGCATTGAGTCCGGATCGAGATTGACGAATGAGCCGTGATCCGTCCTCTGCACTCCTCCGGCAATTCTGTTTTCCAATCCCGGATCCAAAGTGATACAGGGCAGCGTATTCCCCTGAACGACTTGAGAGGTAATCTGTCTTGCCATCGCATGCCGGACGTATTCGGTGAGAATTTCTGTATCTTTCGTCGCCCGTGCATAATCCGCCAAAACTTCCATGATGGTCGCCATATCGCGAATGGAAATTCTTTCTTCCAGCAAATTCGCCAAAACTTTTTGCACTTCGCCCACGCCCATGAGTTCCGGGACAACTTCGTTGACAAGTGATTGATGAGTTTTCGCGAGGTTGTCGATAAGATTTTGAGTTTCCTGACGACCGAGAATTTCGGCGGCGTGTTGTTTTATGACTTCCGTCAAATGAGTTGCCAAAACCGAAACCGCATCGACTACGGTGTAGCCGTTGAGTTCCGCCTGTTCTCTTTCACTTTCCGGAATCCACAGAGCCGGAAGTCCGAAAGCCGGTTCGACAGTTTCAATTCCCGGAACTTCCTCAAAGACGGTGCCGGAGTTCATGGCAAGGAAATGGTCGAGCAGAAGTTCGCCGCGAGCAATTTCCTGCCCTTTCAGCTTGATTATGTAAGAATTCGGTTTAATTTGAATGTTGTCGCGAATACGAATCGTGGGAACGACAAGACCGAGTTCCAAAGCACATTGACGGCGAATCATGACAATTCTGTCCAGCAAATCGCCGCCCTGCCCGGTATCGACGAGCGGAATGAGGGAATAACCGATTTCCAATTCCATCGGATCGACCTGCAGGAGCGAAACGATATTTTCCGGGCGGGTTGCGTCCGCCTTTTCGCGAACTTCCTTCTGCTCCTCTTCGACTTCCTGAACCGTCGCGGTTTTCTTCCGGAGATTGTAACCGATAAATCCGCAAACGCCCGCAAGAGCCATGAAGGGGACTCCCGGCAAGCCCGGGACGAGTGCCAAAAATACCAAAACGCCGCTGTTGATGAAGAAAATTCTTTCATTGTTGAAAAGTTGCTTAACAATGTCGTTACCCAAGTTTCCTTCCGACGCTGCACGGGTAACTATAATACCGGTTGCGGTGGAGATCAAAAGAGCCGGAATCTGACTGACAAGACCTTCGCCGACGGTCAGCAGGGTGTAAGTTTGAAGAGCGTCCACCGCCTCCAAATTTCTCTGCACCATACCGATGACGAAACCGCCGCCGATATTTATGAGCATGATTATAATTGCGGCAATCGCGTCACCTTTGACGAACTTCGACGCACCGTCCATAGCCCCGAAAAAATCCGCTTCACGCTGAATTTTTTCACGCCGGACTTTTGCCTCCGCGTCCGTTATCGCTCCCTGATTCAAGTCCGCATCTATTGCCATTTGTTTACCGGGCATCGCGTCCAAAGTGAAACGGGCGGAAACTTCCGCGACACGCTCGGAACCTTTCGTAATAACGATAAAGTTTATAATGACCAAGATTATAAACATAATGAAACCGATGACCGGGTTACCTCCGACAACGAAATTTCCGAACGCCGTAATGACTTCTCCGGCGTAACCGTTCAACAAAATAAGTCGCGTTGAAGAAATATTTAACGCCAATCGGAAAAGGGTTGTAACAAGCAAGAGGGAAGGAAAGACGGATAAATCCAGAGCCTCCTCATTGTAAATCGCACTCATCACGACTATAAGTGCAATGGTTATGTTAAGGCAAATCAGCATATCCAAAAGTGCGGTCGGCAAAGGAATAATCATCATTATGACGATCGTGACCAAAGTCAACGCAATTATGACATCGCTGTATTTTTGTATCCACGCTCCTATTGAAAGCGAGCTGCCGCCTTCCAAAGTTTCATCAGATGCTGCCATTTTTTTCTCCTTCCCGCCTTTGTCTTTTTCGTGTTGCTTTCGGAGTTCGCCGAGTCTCTCCTCAAGTCTTGCGAATACATCTTCTCTGTCCATCTTTTATTTTCAAGCCGCCGTTGAAGGACGAATTTTTTTCTTCTTCAGCTTGTAAACATAGGCCAGAACTTCCGCCACCGCCTGATACAATTCCTGCGGCACCGTTCCGCCTATATCCACCGCCTCATACAATGCACGGGCAAGCGGCTTGTTTTCGACAATCGTTATTCGATTTTCCCTTGCAATATTTTTTATTCGCTCGGCGACCAAATCTTGACCTTTCGCGACAACCACCGGAGCGACCATTCCGTCGCTGTACTGCAGAGCTATTGCCAAGTGCGTCGGGTTTGTCACTATTACGTCCGCTTTCGGAACTTCCTGCATCATTCGGCTCATTGCCATTTGACGCTGTTTCTGTTTGATTTTTCCCTTAATCTGCGGATCGCCTTCGGTCTGTTTATATTCGTCCTTTACTTCCTGCTTTGTCATCATCAAATCTTGCGTCGTTTGCCATTTTTGATAAGCGTAATCGACCGCCGCCATGAACATTATCATGGCAATAATTTGAAATGCCATATTGAAAATTATATCTGCCGTTTCAGCCAAACTCTGTGCCAGATCGAAGTATATGAAGTACGGCATAAGCGGAATTTGTTCTTTCAGATAAAGGTAGAGGAAAAATCCTATAACGATTATTTTGAAAATCGACTTGAAGAGTTCGACGAGCGAACGCTTCGAAAAAATTCTGCCGAAACCGTTTATCGGATTTAAATTTTCAAGTTTCGGCTCAAGTTTTTCCGTCGAAATCATCAAGCCGACTTGAAAGAAATTTATTCCCAGTCCGATAATCAAAATGCCGAACATTACCGGCATTGCCGTTTTCGCAAGCAGCATCATCACTCCCAGAAACAATTCGGTTATTGCCTCAATCGAATGATTCTGCGAAACGTGCGAAAAAATGTAAGTTGCATAATCCGCAATATTCGTATAAATATATTCCCACAAAATTTTGAGAATGAAGAAACCCATAAGCAGGACAAATGCCGTGTTGAGTTCCTGACTTTTTGCAACCTGCCCTTTCTTCCTCGCGTCACGGCGTTTTTTGTCCGTCGGCTCTTCAGTCTTGTCGCCGCCTTCGGCAAATCTCTGCAAGTCAAATTTGAAAGGCTTGCCGGGATTTAAAATCTCCGCCGGTCTGAGAAGAAAAATTTTCATAAACGACATCTACAACACATCCGGGAATAAAATTTTTTTCGTCAAGTAACGGCAATCGCTTTAAGCAACATGGAAATACTTCCGTACAAAGTATTGAAAAGCGTATCCAAAAACATCACATAAAAAGGCATAAGCATTGCGAGGACGGAAGTTCCTATCGTCAGTTGGAGAGGAATACCGATAACGAAAATGTTCATCTGCGGCATGGTTCGAGCCAAAATTCCCAAGCCGACATTTGTCATCAAAATTGCGAACGTCACCGGCATCGCAATTTTCATTCCGGTCATAAGAACCGCCGCAGTCAAATCCTCCGCAATTTTCGCCAAAGAATTTGTCCAAACAAATGTATCGAGAGGGACGGACTGAAAACTTCCCGCCAACGCCGAAATTATGACATGGTGACCGTTTACAACCACGAAATAAATTACCGCGAGGTTATAAAGAAAACTTCCGATAAGCGGCATTTGCTGACCGGAAGTCGGATCCATGACATTTGCGACCGCATAACCGACCTGCATATCCATAATTTTACCGGACATTGTTATCGCCGCAAAGGCGACGTAAGCCACAAAACCTATCAGCCAGCCGACAAAAAGTTCTTTGACGACCGTCGCGGCGAAAATCCAAATACTTTCCGGAGCGGTCACTATCGAAGTTTTCACGATAACCGGAAAGAGTAACACGGCAAGAGTAATTGCCGTAGCCGCCCGAAGCTGTATGGGGACATTCATACTTCCGAAAAACGGAGAGATCAGAAATATTCCGCTTGTCCGGGTCAAAACGAGCAAAAACGCCGCCGCTTGTCCTTGAAATATGTCGTAAAGATCGATTTCCGCCAAAGTTTAAATCCTCTCAACTAACCTATCCGAGCCGGCAGATTTACAAAAATTCCGGTGAAAAACTCAACCATTATTCTCAACATCCAAGGACCGAAAACCAAAATTGCCACGAATACCGCAATAATTTTCGGAATAAATGCAAGTGTCTGCTCCTGAATTGAAGTGGTCGCCTGAAAAACGCTGACCATAAGACCGACCGTCAAACCGAGCCCCAACATCGGTGCGGCAACTATTATAACAATCATCAGTGCCTCTTGCCCGATCTGTATAACCAAATCTCCGGACATTTAAAACCGCCTCCGCTATCGAAAACTCACGATAATCGACTGAATAAGCAAATGCCAGCCGTCAATCATCACAAACAACAAAATTTTAAAAGGCAGGGAAATCATGACCGGCGGCAACATCATCATACCCATTGACATCAAAGTCGTTGCGACGATCATATCAATGACTATAAAGGGGACGTAAAGCATAAAACCTATTTGAAATCCGGTTTTCAATTCGCTTATCATAAAAGCCGGAATCAAGACGAAAGTCGAAACATCTTCTTGAGTTTCCGGGCGTTCCGCGTCGGACAAATTTACAAAAAGTGCCAGATCCGATTCCCGCGTCTGTTTGAACATAAATTCGCGTATCGGCTCCAAAGTATTCGTTATCGCCTCTTCCTGCGTAATTTGTCCGGCAAGGTAAGGTTGTATGCCGTTGTCGTTCGCCTGACTCCAATAAGGCGACATTATATAAAATGTCAAAAACATTGCAAGCGAAAGAATTACCTGATTCGGCGGGACGTTTTGAGTGGCAAGTGCGTTTCTCAAAAAGCCGATTATGACGATTATCCGGACAAAGGAAGTCGTCATAATCAAAATTCCCGGTGCGATTGTGACAATCGTCAAAAGTGCGATGACCTGCAAAGTTGACGAAACGTCCTGCGGTCCTTCCGCCGTCCCTATATCGACGTTTACGCTCGGAATGAGCGGAGCCGCCTCGGTCACATTTGCAAGGACAAACAGGGTTGCCAATGTGAAATTTGTAATTCCGAATAATTTTTTCCAATCCACTTTAAACTAATCTTTCTTTTGAAACAAAGGCGGAATTTTTTTCACCAAATCGGAAAGCGTGCCGAAATCCTTTGAGAAGGGGTCGGAGTATTCCAAGCTTTGAGTGTGCAAATGTTCAATCATTTCTCTGTCGTTCACTTCGCCCAAAAGCGTGATATTTTTGTCGGTGACACCCAATAAAAACACTCTGCCCGCCATTTCAACGGCACAGACAGAGCGATTGGGACCCAAAGGCAAATTTTCAAGCACTCTGCCGCCGCTTGCCGACATACGGGCATTAAACCGCCCGCCGATAAATCTCGCCGCAAAATAAGCCGTTACGACGACAACCGCGAATACGGCTGACAAGCTGACAAGGTAAGCAAAGGCAGACCACCATGAAACCGGGGAAGGTTTCGGCTCGACTTCTTCATAGCCCGCCAAATACCCGCCCGCAGCTCTTACGGTCTCCGGTTCCAAGTTTACCGATATGCATACCGACAAAATCAAAATTGCCGGCAAAAATTTTCCCATCTTCAAAAAACCGTCATCAACCGACGGCCTTGCGAACAGCCTCAAGAACGCGATCCGCTTGGAACGGTTTAACGATAAAGTCGCGTGCTCCGGCTTGAATGGCCTCAATAACCATAGCTTGCTGACCCATAGCACTGCACATTACGATTTTTGCATTCGGGTCAATTTTTTTAATTGCCTTGACTGCGGAGATACCGTCCATTTCGGGCATGGTTATATCCATCGTTGTCAAATCCGGACGAAGTTCGTTATACTTCTCAACCGCTTTCATACCGTTTTCGGCCTCTCCGACGACTTCATAGCCGTTTTTGGACAAAATATCTTTGACCATCATTCTCATAAAAGCCGCATCATCGACGACCAAAACTCGTACTGCCATAGTTCATCTCTCCTCATCTCAAGTTCCTAATCAAACATTAAAATGTTGTTTGCAATTATAAACCAAATTTTCTCAATCGGCAAGAATATAATAAAATTTTTAGGTAAGTCTTGCGGCTCTTTCCGCCGGACTTGCAATTTCGGTAATTCTCACGCCGAAATTTTCATCAATTACGACGACCTCGCCTTTTGCCAGGAAATGTCCGTTGACTTGAATTTCAACCGGCTCGCCGGCAAGTTTGTCCAATTCGACAATGGATCCGTTCGACAGTTCCAAAATCTCTTTTATTGATTTCTTCGTCCGTCCCAGTTCTACCGTAACCTGCAGGGGTACGTCCAAAATCAATCCGATATTCGCATCGTTTATTTGTACCGGCTCCATAGAGAGCGGCATAAATTGTGCGGGGGATACAGGCATATTTGTCACCACATTCGGCTGCATCGGGGGTGCGGAATAACCGTAACCCGGAGGCGGAGCCGCATATTGTTGTTGCGGAGGAGGTGCGGCGTATTGCGGTGGAGGAGCCGCCGCTGCGGGAGGAGGGGTTGGAGGAGGCGGAGCTGCCGCAGGTGCGGGAGGGGGAGCTGCCGCAGGTTGAGGGGGCGGGGGAGTTTCCGGTGACGGAGCGGGTTCGCTCATACCGCCGCCCATCAAACCTTCAACCATTTCCTTTGCCACGTTTACCGGCAAAATCTGCATGATCTCGCTGTCGATAAGTCCGTCAACTTCCATTCGGAAAGAAATTCGGACGATCGGCTCGGTACTCTTTGCCATTTCGGTAATTTTTTCTTCACTTCCGAAATCGACAAGATTTACAATCGGCGGCGAAATATCGATTTTTTTGTTGAACATGGTCGAAAGGCTTGTCGCAACCGCACCCATCATCTGGTTCATGGACTCGCCGACCGCACTCATGTGAATTTCGCTCAAATTCTGATCCGGATTTGTACCGTCGCCGCCCATCATCAAATCGGCGATAATTGCCGCATCCGTTGCTTGAATTGCAAGAACATTGTTTCCGTCGATACCTATGGTATAGCCGACTTCGACGACCAGGTAAGGCATGGGATAATGTTCTTTAATTATGCTCATCGTCGCTACGGAAACCGTAGGCGTGGTGATCGAAACTTTATGACTCAACAGCGTGGAGAGCGTTGTAGCCGCACTTCCCATTGAAATATTTCCGATTTCGCCGAGAGCATCTTTTTCAATATCCGACAAGACACCGTCCAGTGCCTGTTCCTCGCCGCCGCCGGAATCTCCTCCGGAAGGTGGTGCGGCATCGCCGCCCGACGAATCTCCGCCGGAATCTCCACCGGCCGCTCCCGCCAAAAGGGCGTCTATTTCGGCCTGTGAAATCATCTCGTCACTCATCGGTTTCTTCATCTCCTTCCGGTTGCACAACTTTTGTTATCTGTACTGCCATCTTTTTGCCGGACGTACCGGGACGACAGTAGAATTTTGCATTTCTGCCTATTCTGCATGGCAAATCTTCTTTTACTTTTGAATTGAGTTGCAGAACGTCGCCGAAACCCAATGTCAAAAATTCGCGGATTGTAATTTGCACCGTTCCTATTTCGACGACGAAAGGCACTTTTGTCTTTTCCAATTTCGACTGAATGAGTGCGACCTGATCCTCCGCCTCGTCCTTTGCTATTGAGGACGCGACCCAGAAGGTTGTCGTCAATTTCGACATAATCGGCTCCAAGACAAGGTAGGGAATACAAATATTCATCATACCTTCAATTTCGCCGACTTTCATTTGCAAAGTTACGATAACGACCATGTCGCTCGGCGGGACAATCTGCGTAAATTGCGGATTTGACTCCGTGGTTTCCAAGAAAGGATTTATCGTCGCAACATTTGCCCATGCTTCCTTAAAATGAGTCATTGCGGTATTGACGAATCGCCGCATTACCGCATCCTCAATTTCCGTGAGTACGCGGGTTTTCATCGAGGTATTTCCGTCGCCGCCGAAAACGCGATCTATAAATGCAAAAGCTATCTCGGTTCCGACTTCCAAAATTATGTTTCCTTTCAAAGGCGGAACTCCCAAAATACTTATTACGCTCGGATTTGCCATTGACTGAACAAATTCCTGATAAGTCAACTGTTCGACGGAAGCAACATCGACGTTGACCAGCGTTCGCAAATGCGTACTGAGGTAGGTGTTCAGAAGGCGTGCAAAACTTTCGTGCAACATATAAAGCGTTCGGATTTGGTCTTTTGAAAATTTATCCGGTCGCTTAAAGTCGTAAACTTTTACCTTCTTGCTGCTCGTGTCCTCTTTCATGGAATCGGCATCGATCGTGCCGCCTACCACGCCCGCAAGCAAGGCATCTATCTCGGCTTGAGACAGTACATCACCCGGCAAGTCATTCCCCCCTTTTTACAAAACGACAGGTTTCACACCGGAAAATCATTGCAACAGAAAACTTGTTATGTAAATGTCATAAACCGCACCGTTTCCGAGTTCGGCATTCAAAGTATCTTTCAGTTGTTTTTTGATTTCGTCCTGTTTCGTGGCATCGAAGTCCTCAATCTTCAATTCACGCAAAAATCTTGTAACCATGTCATGAATTTTGATTTCGGCATCCGGCAGAAGTGCATGAGTTTCCTCATTCATTACGGATTTTTTGCCGGGATTCATTTCGAGAACCATACCGATTTTCAAAAATTTACCGCTCCTTGCACCGCCGACATTTACAAGCATGGTGCCTTCTTTCGCGTCACCGAGTTTGATAAAGACACCGGGATCGTGAAAACGCGGTTCGCCGCCTTCATCGCCGTTATTTGCGTCAGCCATCATCTTTGTGGTGATGAACAGCGAAATACCCGCCGCGATTGCGATACCGACAATTACAAGAACCGCAATCAAAATTATCGGAGATTTTTTCTTGGGCTCGGGGGCAGCTTCAACTTCCTTTTCTTCATCAGGCATAATTTATCCCTCCGGATCTCAGAATTGTTTTAACGCTCTGCGATATTTCATCACGCGGCGTACGACTTCTTCCATAGGCTCGTCGACAATCAAAGTCTTTTCGTTTATCAGGGTAATCACCGTATCCGGCGTTTCTTCGATTGTCTGTATAATTTCGGCATTGAGGACAAATTCGCCCTTCTTATCGGATTTTGAATTAAACTTTGTGAGTTTAATCATGACCTTACCTCCTCCTGATTGAATTGCATTGTCTCAACCTGTTTGTGAAAATTTCGCCGCAAACATTTAAAATCCTTCATTTTAAAGTCATTAACTTGACTGCTTGAAAAATTTTTTCCGCAACAATTTTACACGGGGAAAAAAACTTGTCAACACCGAATAATCCGAAAAATTTTATTTGAGAAAAAAAATTTTTTGATATTGCGGACGAAAAAAAGGCGATTGCAAAATTTTTTTTCCAACCGCCCGTAAAAATATTTATTTCGTTTCAAATTTTTCAGAAGAGATATTCGTAACGTTTTTTGAAATCTTCCGGAGACATCTTGAATGCTTTTGCAATTTCCGCATTGTCGAGATCCGCTTTTTCAAGGCGAGTCATCAAGCCGCATGCGATATCGTATTGAACGGTGTCGATATTGACTCTGCGAACGCGGGTTTTGCCGGTTGCGGGATCGCGAATTTCTTCAAAGGTAAGCGGAACGGCTTTTGTGCCTTGAATACTGATGATGGCAACGGAGCCGCCGCCCGCGAGGTATTCGACCGCCTCATAACCGAGACTGCGTGCATAGTCCACGTCGTAAGCAACCGGAGCCGTGCAGCGGAGTTCGTAGCCGAGTTCTTTATCGACAATCGTAACTTTGATATCGAGTTTTTCGAGTTCTGCAAGGACTTTTTGCTTGAGAATGTCGCCGAAATCCAATTCACTGTAGCGAATGTGACCGTGTTCGTCGAGGACGACGTTGCCGAGTTCCGCAAAATCTTTTTCGTCAATTTTTTCGATTACGCCTTCCGCGACAACCGCGACACCGTAATTTTCACCGCTCAAATAACGTTTGACGATGGAGCCGGTGAGAATATCGACAACCTGTTGCAAGCGAATTTTTTCCTGCGAAAATTCTTCCGGAATGACGGTAACTTCCGCACCTGCCGCACGACCCATGCCGAGTGCGAGATGTCCCGCAGTGCGTCCCATGGCGATCGCGAAATACCAACGGTTGTTTGTGGTGTGAGCGTCCTCCATAAGGTTGCAAACTTCCGTTGTACCGAATGCACGGGCGGTTTCAAATCCGAAAGTCGGGATGCCTTCGGGGAGCGGAAGGTCGTTGTCGATTGTTTTCGGAACATGGACGACGTTAATGGTGCTGCCGAGTTTCTTTGCGTAGGAGGAAACCGACGAGGAGCTGAAAGCCGTATCGTCGCCGCCGATCGTCACAAGATGAGTTACACCGAGTTCCGTCAAAGTTTCGACGACTTTGCGGAGGTCTTCCTCTTTTTTGGTCGGATTGAAACGGGACATTTTCAACATACAGCCGCCGGTAAGGTGAACGCCTTTGATGACGGAAGGATCAAGACGAATGTAATCTTTTTCGCCGCGACCGATTTTTGAAAATCCGTCGTACATTCCCAAAACTTCCCAGCCGCGACGGCATGCCGCATAGGTAACGCCGCTGATAACCGCATTCATACCGGGAGCCGGACCTCCGCCGCAGACTATTGCGACAACATTTTTCTTTTCAGCCATAGTACTGTCTCCTTTCGAATAAAGACGACCGAACGTCTTTCAACAAAAAATTTCCTCGTGAAATTCGTCGAAGATTCAAAAAATTCCTGCCGCTCCGGTTTATTTTTTCAAAACGAATTAAAAATTATTCTCTTTTATCGTATTCCGCTTTCAGTAAATCGCAAGCCTTGTAATTGAGCCGAAAAAATTCTTCCTCCGTGTAAATATCCGAAAAAAATTTTCTGTAGCCGACTTCCACATTACAAAAATCCGGACGATCTTTGTAAATTTTGCAAAGATTTGTTTCGGTGTTCAAAAATTTACAAACGCCGTCGCCGGAATCAAAATCTTTCAAAAGCGAAGATCTGTCTATGTGCCGGCAACACAAGCCACATTCGTCGCATTTAAATTTCAAAAAATTTACCTGCCTTTCCGCAAAAAAAATCTTCAAAATCGCTTTTCTTCGACCTTGAAGTTTTTTTTCGTTCAAATTATTTCTTTACGTCACTCTTTCAAAAATTCCTTTTCAAAAATGCCGGTGCGTCCGAAGAAACCGATTTTACAATGTCCTGAGCGTCCACGCCGTCCGGAACGTACAAAATAATTTTTTCGGAAATCAAATCTGCGGAGCCGTCGATAACATAGCAAACGCCGTTGACAAAATCGCAAATTCTCTGCTGTTCCTCGCCTTTGACATATTCAAAATTTACAACCGCCGCCCTCTTTGAAAGAAGGTCGTCCGCAATTCCGGCAACTTGGTTGAAATCTCTCGGCGTGTAAATGTTTACGGTCAATTCCGGAGTTTTCAGTACGCTCAAATTCGGGCGGGAACTTTCACCGATATGACCGCCGCCGAAACTCACATTTTCATTTGAAGAAACCGGCATACTTTCCGGGATACCGACATTCCCGACAACCGGAGCGGCCGCAAAACCGACCGTTGCACCGCCGCCTGCCGCCACACGCTTGAGCGGTGTTTCTGCCGCGACGAAATTTTGAACCTGCTGTTCGGGCGTGGTTTCAATCGCTTTAAGTTCCGGCTTTTTTTGCACTTCGGAAATTTCCTCTTCTTCCTCCTCAGGCCAAGGCATAATTATGTCGGTGATTTTCTTAATCCATTCCATAAAGAATCGTCCTTCCAAAAAATTACTCGATAATTGCTCTTAACGTGGCACTTTAACGTGGTCTGATTTTAACACACACTTCAGGAAATTGCAAAGACTTTTTTCAAATTATTTTCAGCTTTTCGACCGGCAAGGTTATTTCGATTTTCCGAAAAAAAAAGAGTGTCGCCCGGACACTCTGCAAAAAATTTTTCGTTACAAAATATTTATTCCGCCGTGAACGGCAAAAGTGCTATGTTGCGTGCACGTTTGATTGCAACGGTTACTTGACGCTGATGCTTGGCACAATTACCGGAAATGCGACGCGGAAGAATTTTCCCGCGTTCTGTGGTAAAGCGACGAAGGCGTGCAACGTCTTTGTAGTCTATGTAGTCAACTTTGTCCACGCAGAAGGCACAAACCTTTTTACGCGGACGTCTGCCTCTTTCTCTACGCATCTTCAACCCTCCAAAAAAATAAAATCAGAACGGAACACTGTCGTCTTCAATTTCTTTCCCGCCGAAGTCTTCGCTGTCGTCGAAACCGTCGCCGCCGTTCTTCTTGGGGGAATCTCCGTAAGAACGATCGCCGAAATCGGAATCGCGTTTGCTGCCGGAGAACTCGGAATCGCGTTTGTTGCCGCCGAATTCGATATTTTCAACCTGAATTTCCATTCCGCTGCGTCTGTTTCCGTCCCGATCCTCATAGCTGTAATTTTGCATACGTCCTTCGACAATGACTCTCGAACCTTTTGAAAAATATTTTCCGCAAAATTCCGCTTGTTTGTCCCACGCCGTCATGTTGAAAAAGTCAACGTCCGGCTGGGAGCCGTCCTGACTTTTAAAGCGACGGCTTACGGCAATTCCCATTCTGGCAACCGCCTTGCCACTCTGGGTATAGCGGATATCCGGGTCACGGGTAAGATTGCCGGAAATAATAACTTTGTTCATCTCAAGCCTCTTTCTCTTCGGAACGAACGATCATGTGACGAATGACTTCATCGGTAATTTTCATCACGCGTGTACATTCTTTTACGCAAGCCGGCTCGCACTCGACATAGAAAATCGTGTAAATGCCTTCGACTTCTTTTTTGATTTCGTAAGCAAGACGTTTTTTGCCCCAGCGATCCTCTTTGACGATTTTACCGCCGTTTGCTTGGATGAGTTTGGAAAATTTTTCGATGACTGCGTTGACTGCATCTTCTTCCAAAGGTCTCACAATGAATACGATCTCGTACTTTCTCATTCAAAACACCTCCTCTTCGGTCTTCGGCTCACTTTCTTTGTGAGCAGGGAAGTTTTAAATTTATAAACTTACCGGACGCAGATTATAGCATTTGTTTTATCTGCCGGCAAGGAAAAAATTTTTTTGTTGCTCCCGGCTCCGTTAATCTTCATATTTTGTAATTTCCGCATCTCCCCAAAGTTTTTCGAGGGCGTAATATTCTCTGTTTTCGTCTTTAAAAATGTGTGCGACGGCATCGCCGTAATCAATTAAAATCCATTCGCCTTCCGAATAACCTTCTTTGTGACCGACTTCGGTTCCTTCTTCGGCAAGTTTGTCCTCTATACCGTCGGCAATCGCCCGGACTTGAGTCGCCGTCGCCGCACTGCAAACGACAAAATAATCCGTTGAAAACATCAAGCCTTTCATATCCATTATTATGATATTCTTCGCTTTTTTTTCGGATGCCGCGTTGCAAATTTTTAATGCCAATTCTTTACCGTTCAAAATTATAATACCTCCGATTTTCAAATTAAATTTGAGTTGATTTTACAATAAATCCGGAAACTTTTGCAAGCGGAAAATTTTTTGTTTCGCGGTAATTGCATTGACTTCAAGATTTGAAAAAGAATATTTCCGGGAAAAAATTTACCGGATTTTTGAAGGCAAATTTAAAATAATTGTCGAATAAGTTTTGACGTTTACCGGCAGAAAAACCGGTCGAAAAATGTTCACGGGAGGAAAATTTTTTGGCTATAGAAAAAGTAAAAAAATATTTTGAAGAACTCGGAGAGCCGGAAAGAGTGCTTGAGTTTGAAGAATCGACCGCGACTTCGGAAATGGCGGCACACGCTTTAAATTGCGAAGTCGGAAGAATTGCAAAGACAATTTCCGTTTTCGTCGATAAAAAACCGATTTTAATTCTGCTCGGCGGCGATATGAAAATCGACAACAAGAAATTTAAGGCAAGATTTTCAAGCCGTCCGAAAATGATTCCGGTTGACGAAGTGGAAAGTCTTGTCGGTCATGCAGTCGGGGGAGTTTGTCCGTTTGCGGTAAATCCGGGCGTTCCGATTTATCTTGACGATTCACTGAAAAGATTCGACACTGTTTATCCGGCGGCAGGAAACGACAAAAGCACCGTTCGCCTGAAAATTGACGAAGTCGAAAAGTATATAAAATCTGCCGGTTGGGTTGACGTTGCGAAAGTGAAAGAAAGTTGATTTTGAGAAATGAGAATTTTGGTAATAAACTTAATGCACTTGGGGGATTTAATGCTTGTCACTCCGGTTTTGCGGACACTCCGGACAAATTTCCCCGACGCTCACATTGCTCTGCTTGCCGACAAAAAACTTGCCGATCTTGTTCAATACAACAAACATATCGACGATTGCATTTTGATTGACAAGAAGGGCGAGGACGACAAACTTTTTAATTTCATAAAATTTATTTTCAAGATTCGAGCGGAAAAATTTGACTTGGCAATAAATCTTCACCGGAACGAAAGAGCCTCTGCATTGGCGGCGTTCAGCGGTGCAAAAAAAATCGTCGGCTATTCAAAGCCGGGATTTTCTCTTTTCTTCGATAAAGTTATGCCGAATTTGAAAGCCGTCAAGCATCAGATTCATTCGCATTTTGACGTTTTGCGGGAGGCTTGCGGAATTACAAAAATTGACGACGGCGGTCTTGAAATGGAAATTACCGAAGAAACTTCAAAGACTGCGGACAAAATTTTTGCGGAGAATTTCCCGCCGGATACAAAGGTCGTCGCCTTCAATATCGGGGCAAGCTGGCTTACAAAACGCTGGCTTGACGAATATTTTGCCGAGTGTGCGGACAATTTGATAAATCGCGGTTCCGGCGTCGCTTTTTTGGGCGGGCCCATGGACAGGGAAATTGTAGAAGAGTGCGTGAAAAAAATGTACCGTAAAGACAGCGAACTTTTGAAGATTTTCACCGGGAAATTTTCTCTTGCCGTCGTTGCCGGATTTTTGGATAATTGTGTTTTGTTTTTGACGACGGACTCCGGACCCATGCATATCGGCGTTGCCCGGAATATTCCGATCGTTACCATGTTCGGAGCGTCGCCGGTGCCGGGTTTTTACCCTTACGACGCAAAGGACATTTTGATAAAAACGCCGGAACCTTGTCACCCGTGCGGAAAACATATTTGCCCGAAAAGCGGTGCGGAAAACCTTGCCTGCATGAAGAAAATTCCGGTTGAAGTCGTGATGAAGTACGTCAATGAACTTCTGGAAAAATATGAAGGTATGCCGGCAAAAAAAATTCCGCGAATTTACGGCGAATATCAATGCCGCGTTATAGATTTGTCGGATAAGAGTTTTTTATAAGGGGAAATGTATTTGAAATTTATAAAAAGATTTTTTGACGGGATACAACGCGACTTCAGACTGTTTGTTTTTATACTTCTGTTGCTTGAAGTTTATCGCGGCTTGTTTATCTTGATGATGTCCGGTTACATGGGTTCCGATGCCGGCTCCGGGCAAATTGCTGCGGCAATGTTTACGGGCTTGCGGCTCAGTTTGAAAACTGCCGGAGCGGTGACCTTGCTTTCGTTCGTCTTTGTGACGCTCGCCGGGTTTACTCCGCGACTTCGGCTTGTAATCGGAATTTTGGCATCGTTTGTCTTTTCCGTGCTGTTTATGGCAAGGTTTCCCTATTACCGGGAATTTCATTCGACTTTCGGCTTGGAAGTCGTTCAGGGATTGAATGACGACATCGGATCAATTTTTGTGATGATTGTCCGGGAGTACGGATTTTTTTGGAGATTTCCGGTCGCTTTTATTTTGACGATAATATGTATTGCAATTTTAAGCAGATTTTTGATTTTGAAAACTTTTTCGCCGCCGAATTTGGACGGATTTTTCCGCAAAGCCGGATTTGTAACCGCATTGGTTTTGTTTGTCGGAGCGTTCGGATTGTTCGCAAGATTCGGAGGAAGTTTCACTTACGGCAACGGGGTGAATTGGGAAAATGCCGGCGTTACAAACGACGATTTTTTGAATGAATGCATTTTGGACGACGCTCAAGCACTTTACCGGGCAAGAGCATTGGAAAAGCGTATGGCGGACGGCGAAGTTACCGGAGTCGATAAGGAAAATGTTTTGGCGGCGGCTCAAATAATATCCCGACAAAAAAATGTCACCGGCAACGATTTGACACCTTACCTCGAAAAAAAGACCAAAGGTGCGAAAATCAAAATGCCGAAACATATTTTTGTAATTTTGGGCGAAACGTGGATGCAGTGGCCGATGCTCGGAAAATATTCGGATTTGCACGTCGCGGACGGAATTAAATCGCTGATTGCGGAGCCTGATTGTTATTACAGCAGAAATTTTATGCCGAACGGAGATTTTACTTCCGTTGCAATTACCGGAATGATTACCGGCTTGCCGGACATAAATATCAGAGTGAATTACCGACCGAAAACTTTTGAAGAAGTTTACATAACTTCACCGGCTCAATATTTTCACGCACTCGGCTACAAGGTAGATTTTTGGTACGGCGGCACTCCCGGTTGGGACAATATTTCAAAAACGGCGACTTCACAGGGCTTTGATAATTTTTACGGTTTCCCGGATTATCAAGCCCCGAAACAAAATACTTGGGGGACGAAGGACAAAAATCTTTTCGACGCTCTGGAAAGACACCTTGCCGAAGAACCGCCGACCGTTCATTTGATTATGACGACGACCAACCACCCGCCTTACAATTTGAATTTGGCGGAAGAAGGTTTTGACCTTGACGCTTGCATTAAAGAACTCGAAAAACTTCCGAATATAGAGGACGCAAAAAGTTTGGCGATCGAATTGGGTCATTACCGGTATATGGATAAGTGTGCGACGGAATTTGTAAAAAATGTTTCCGCAAGTTTTCCGGACAGTTTGTTTGTCATTACCGGAGATCATGCGGTCAGGACGGATCCCGGCACCAAGCCGACAATTTTTGAACATCAGAGCGTTCCCTTCGTACTTTACGGAGCGGGAGTAAAGAAAAATATTTTGCCGGCTGATGTCGTGGGCGGTCACATTTCTGTTTTCCCGACGATTATCGAACTTATCGCACCGAAAGATTTTGTTTACCGTTCGATTGCACCGCCGCTTACCGAAAGCAACGGAGTCGCATTTAACAGGGACGTTTTCATAACTCAAAACGCCGCCGGAAAAATTGATTCCGATGCAGTGGAACTTTTGCCGCACGTCGCCTCGGCTGAATTGAATAAAGTAAACTTGACAAATGAGCAGGCAAATGCAAAAAAAATTATCGGAGCGATGAGAACGGTTGCTTGGCAAATTTTGACTCGGGGACTTCAGGTTGCGGAAAAGTAAAAGTTATTGCGGCGACGAATAATTTTTTATCGAAAAGTTTGGCAAGCAAAAAATTTTCCGATAAAATCAAAAATGTGTATTTTGTTGTATTGACTGTCACGAAAGGAGCAAAACAAAATGGAGAGTTTGCACGGATTGACGAAAGGCACAGAATTGGAGCCGATGATTAAAGCCGTTATGCAGGCGGAGGCAAACGGGACAATGATGTATTATGCCCTTGCACGTCTGGCAAAAGAGCAGGGCATGGACGACGTTGCCGAAACCTTGATCCGGTCGGCGAATCAGGAGGCTGTTCACGCCGGTTTTTATTCGGTCTTGAACGGCAAATATCCGAAAGATTTTTGGGCGTTGCTTGAAACCGTCAAAAAAGCCGAAATTGCCGGCGAGGCTCAAGTCAAAGAAATGGCGGAAAAAGTTCGTGCCGCAGGATTTGCGGCGGCGGCGGACGAAATGGAAATTTTCGCAAAGCAGGAAGGTCATCACGGCGTTGTAATCGAAGAAATGCAGAAAAAATATAAACCCGCCAAAGTCGATACGACCGGTCAAAAAGTTTACGTCTGCCCGATCTGCGGGTATGAATATGTCGGCGATATTTCAAAAGAGCCGGAAGATTGGACTTGTCCTCTCTGCGGCCGGCCGAAAAATGTTTTCAAGGAAAAAGCACAATGAACCGACGGAAATAAGAATAATCTTTCCACAAAAAATAAATCCTTCGTCGGACGATTTTTCCGGCGAAGGATTTTCACTTTCTCACGACTTCAAAATTTTTTCAACGATGTTTGAAGTGGAATGACCTTCCACAAATTTTACAAATTCGACTTTGCCGCCGTAACTTTGTACGATTTTTGCCTCCGGCAAATTGTCCGAATTGTCATCGCCGCCTTTGACGTAAACGGAGGGTTTAATTTCTTCGATAATTTTTTCGGCGGTATCTTCCTCAAAAATTACGACGTAATCGACCGCCCGCAATCCGAGCAGAACTTCCGCTCTGTCTGTCTGATTGTTTATCGGGCGACCTTCTCCCTTCAATTTTCTGACCGATTCGTCGGAATTTAATCCGACAAAAAGCAAATCGCCCTTCTCCCTTGCCTCCGTCAAATATCTGACGTGACCGGCGTGGAGTATGTCAAAACAGCCGTTTGTAAAGACAACTTTTTTTCCGCCTTCGCGTAAAACTTTACAAAATCCCGGCAAAACTTTTCTGTAAATAAGCATTTTAAAATTACCTCACTTGGCTCTTTCGAGAACTTTTTCAAGTTCGACGAAATTAACCGTACTCGTTCCCAACTTCCTTACCGCAATTCCGGAGGCGTAGTTTGAAACTCTGGCGGCGACTGCGGGACTTGCTCCGGCGGTTACGGCGAGAATAAACGCCGCAACGCAGGTATCACCGGCACCGGAAACATCAAAAACCTCACTCTTGTCCGTGACCGGAATATGATGAACCGCCCCGCTCCTCTCAAACAAACTCATTCCCAATTCTCCGCGAGTTATCAAAACGCCGTTTGCATTTACCTTCTGCAAAAGTTTTGTCCCGGCGTCTATGAGTGCGGTCATGTCCGGCAAGTCGTGACCGATGAAAGCGGCAAGTTCCGCGTCGTTTTGTTTTACGAAACCTATGCCTTCAAATTCGCCTATGCGATAGCGGGAATCGACGATGCCGGGAATTTTGTTTTTGTTCGCGTAACGAATCAGCCATTTTTTCACCGCATCGGTAATCGTTCCGGAGCCGTAATCACTCAAGACAATTCCTTCGACGTTCGGCAAAATTTTGTCGATTTTCGCTATAAGTTCCGCCTCCATTTTTTTTGAAAGCGGCTCCTTGCTCTCCCTGTCGATACGAACAATTTGCTGACTGACCGTCGCCCTTCCTCCGGCGATTATTCTTGTTTTTGAAACTGTGGGACGACTTTTGTCGCGGACAAGTCCTTCCAAATGTACATCGTGATCGTGCAAAATTTTTCTCAAACTTTCCGCATTGTTGTCGTCACCCAAAACTCCGACGGCGTAAACTTCACCGCCCAAAGCCGCAATATTTGCCACGACATTCGCCGCACCGCCGGCGACGACTTTTTCTCCCTGTTCCTCAAGGACAAGCACCGGAGCCTCGCGGGAAATTCTGGAGATTCGCCCGTCAAGGTAGACATCGGCAACCATATCGCCGATAACCAAAATTCTCCGTCCCTGAAATTTTTGTGTTATATTTGCCAATTTTTGCAACTCTACACCCCGTTCCCTTTTTTTATTTTGTTAAGCTCTTCACGCCGCAAAATTTTCTTACCAAGGCAAAAATTGCCAATGAGCCTCAAAACGGCTGCGATCGTTATGACTTTTTGCACGCCAGCGTAGGATGAGCTGCGAACAATGCAAGTCGTGATACCAGAAAACGTCCGTATCTTCCAATTTACTGTTTTCCGTGTTGATCCTACAGCCGACAACGAATCTGTCCAAAGGCGTGAGTCTGTAACTTATGCCTGTTTCAAATTTCTGTGAATAGTCGTCCAGGTTATACACGAACATTGAATTTTGAGAATTGTTCTTTTTGAAATGATAGCCGACGTACATTGCAAACCTGTCGTCAAATTCTCTGCCGAGTATTATATCGTAATTCATGCCGCGAACGGTGGATTTTCCCTGATATTCGTAAAAACCTCGCGGATCATCATTCGTAATTTTGTAAGACGTCCCGAGAAACAAAACATATTTGCCCATCCAAATGGGATCGTGGAACAATCCGGCTTCGTACTCTTTATGCAAACTGACTTTTCTGTTCTCCTTCCAACGACCGATTTCGGTGCGGAGCATATAAGTCATGGGCAAACCGTGAAAATGTTTTTGATAGATGAGTTCGGGGGAAGGCTGCTTTTGGATCCAGTGAGCGTCATTGTCGCTGTAGTAACCGTAATGCAAATTGCCGAAAAATTCTCTGTTGTGGTAATGAAGTTCGCCGTTGCTGCGGACACCTTCTTTTGTTTCGATGTGAGCATTCAAAACTGCGGTAAATCTGCCTGTGAGCGGAAAACCGAAAGTATCTTCGACGTAATAACCGTGATCCGAATTGTAACCGAAACTCGGCAAATATGTATCTTGTTTTTTCCCGAGTTCGCGTTCTTCGTACATTTTCGTCCCGACAACTTTATTCTTCAGCCAAAATTTCATATTGTACATTCGCATGATGTTGCCGTTCCAAATTTCAATTTTTTTCGCACTGACCCGGTAATCCGGGACTTGTGCGTTGCATTTTGTTTGAGTGCCGTCCGTTATTACGACGTGATCCGGGTAAAATTCAAATTTCTTTCCGGTAATGTAATACTCTCCCGCCTTACCTGCCGCCGCGTCCATTGTTCCCATTTGCGTGCCGTAATTGTAGACCGTGTGATAGCCGTCCAAAGTCACGCGGGGAGCGTTGGGGGAAAGTTGGAGCATGTGAGATTTTCCCTCAATCAAAATATCCTGCGTCTTTATGTTTCCGGACGCATCGCCGCTTTGAAATCTGTGACCGTCAAGTTGAGTTATGTAAACTTTTCCCGTCGCGGTAAATTCTCCGGTTTCGGCGTTGTAAACCATATCGTCGCCTTCAAAAATTGCGGGAAAAGGTTTTTCCGGGTCTATGGGATTTTTTAAATGTTCCTTCTCCGTTTCGATGTCCTCAAGCAATTTTTTCTGCTCGTCGGTCAAAGCATTTGCCTTTGCCTCGCGGCGGGCATTTTCGATGTAATCGAAATAGGTCGTGCCGGTATCGGATTCGGATTGATAAACCGCGAAGGCTTTCGGCGTGTGAAATCCGAAACTCAACGTAAACGCTCCGAAAATCGCGGCGGCGGGAAATAATTTTTTAAGTTTGAAAAGCATGATTTTCAAAACCTCTTAACAACAAAAATTTTTGAAAGCGGCTCACAATTTTTTGAATATCGTAAAAATATTTTTTCCGTCCGCAAATTCATAATTGACTTCATCGACATTCTTTTTGACGAGGAAAATTCCGAGTCCGCCTATATTGCGTTCCTCAATCGGTGCGTCAATATCCGGCTCTTTTGCCTCCAGAGGATTGTAAGGCCTGCCGGAATCGATGAAAATTATCTTCGCGGACAAAGGTTCGCGGGTGATCGCAATTTTTACGGTAACTTTTCCCGTGTTCGGGGCGTAGGCATAACTTGCGACGTTTACGAAGATTTCTTCGATCACCAGACTGAGTTGCATGTGCGAACGCCCGGGACAGCCGACCGCATCCAAAAAATCATCAATAAAGGCATTTACCGCCGAAAGATTTTCCACAGTCGCCTCAAGCGTCAACTCCCTGCTTTCCGAATTATTCATTTTTTAATCACCTCGCCCCAAAATAATATTTTCGGTATTATACCGGATTTTCAGAAAAAAATCACTGTTTTATAAAATAAATTTCCGGAAAAATTTTTTGCCGCGACCGGTTATTTTTTATTCTCCCGGATTTGCATGCCGCATGAACGGTTTGCAAGCATTATCGAAGGAAGTTGAATATATTTTCCGGCTCGAATTATTGACCTGGTTGCCGGAATTGCCGTAAGGACTTCCGCAGAACAGACGATTTTGCCGGCTGAGTTTTTTACAAGTTCTTGAGAAATTATTGCACTGAATTCGTCCGCGAACAAATCCCGAACAGATTCCCGGCGTGAGATCGGGAACATTGTTTCGACTCTCATTGCGGTTTCCGCCGCAGACCGCGTGTGCAAAGTGGAGAGTACCAAAATTCCCGCCGCCGATGCCTCAAGAGCCGCACTCATTGTTTCGGAATCGCGAATTTCTCCGATCAACAAAACATCCGGCATTTCCCGCATTGCCGTTCTCACCGCGTCGGCAAAGCAAAAAAAGTCTTGTCCGTACTCGCGTTGACTTACAAAAGATTTTTCCGTCGAATATTCAAATTCTATCGGATCTTCCAAAGTCAAAAGGTGTCGGGGACCGAGGGAGCAAAGTTCGTTTAAAAATGCCGCGATTGTCGTGGATTTTCCGGAGCCGGTTCTGCCGGTAACCAAAATCAAACCTTGTTTCAGGTCGAGAAGTTTTTTCAGTACGGCGGGTGCTCCGATTTCTTCAAGCGTCGGAATTTTGTCCGCAATCAGTCGAAAGGCGGCGGCGGGAAAATTTCTTTGCCGGTAAACATTTACGCGAAAACGACGATTCAAATTTTTTTCGGTGTATGAAAAATCTGTCCCGCCCTTTTCTTTAAGTTCAGACTTTCCGTGTTCCGGCAAAATTTCCGTCAAAAAATTTTTCACTTCGTCCGCCGTCAAATTTTCGCCGAATTTAAAAATTTCTCCGGCGACGCGAAAAAATACGGGTTGCCCGACGGTAAAATGCACGTCCGACGCATTCATTTCCGCCGCCTTCGTCAAAATCCGGCTCATGTCCATGAAAAAAATTCCTCCCGCTCTTTGTTGCCTTCAATCTTTGGAAGTTATTCTCCCGGTTGTTCAAATTACCTGCCGGAAAAAATTTTCTTCGGCTTGTCGCATTGTTTTTCCGGCTCTTAACACTGTTGACATTATGATATATAATCTTGAGCAGAAAAATTTTCGGAGTGATGAAGTTTGTCCTCAAAAGAGAGATTGGATATTTTACTGACGGAGAGAAATATTTTTGAAAGCAGAGCCCGGGCAAAGACAATGATAATGATGGGAAAAATTTTGGTTGACGGGCAGAAAATTGAGAAGGCGGGAACGCTTGTAAGTCGTGATTCGGAAATTCGCGTACTCGGTGAAGAAATGCCTTTTGTAAGTCGCGGCGGTTTCAAACTCAAAAAGGCTGTCGAAACTTTTAATTTAAACCTTTCCGGGAAAATTGCTGCGGACATCGGAGCGTCAACCGGCGGCTTTACCGATTGTATGTTGCAGAACGGAGCGGAAAAAGTTTATTCGATTGACGTGGGTTACGGTCAGCTTGCCTGGAAACTTCGTCAAGACAGCCGCGTCGTAAATTTGGAGCGGACGAACATTCGCAACGTCACACGGGAAGATATTCCGGACGAACTTGACTTTGCCTCAATCGACGTTGCTTTCATTTCTTTGGATAAAGTTTTGCCGGTCGCGTTTGAAATTTTGAAATCGGACGGGGAAGTTGTCGCTCTCATCAAGCCGCAATTTGAGGCAGGGCGTGAAAATGTGGGGAAAAAGGGCGTTGTCAAAGACAAAAAAATTCATGCGGAAGTCATTGAAAAAGTTTTGACTTTTGCCGGCGAACTCGGATTTAAAATTTGCGGGCTGACTTTTTCGCCGATTAAAGGTCCGGAAGGAAATATAGAATATCTTGCGTATATTTCAAAAAAAAGTTTCGACGAAAATTTCAAACCGGATATAAATTCTGTTGTCGAAAATGCACATAAGGAGCTGAACGGTTGAATGGCAAAACAAAATATTTTCGGGACGGTTTTCGGTGTCGAGGCGGGTATGTTGCAGCTTGCCGTTTTTCCGAACATAGTCAAAAGGCGAACGGGCGAAATTGTGGATCGCATTTTCAATTTCTACAAAAATAAAGACGTTCGCCTTGTAATGCCGGCTGCCGAGGCAAGACAATTTCGCAAGGAAGAATTTGGTCTGCCCTGCGTCGAACGTGTTCATATAGACATGGCTTTGTCTATCGGCGGGGACGGGACTTTGCTGGGCGTGTGCAGGAGATTTGCCGGACAAAATGTCCCGGTCTGCGGAATAAATCTCGGTCACTTGGGATTTTTGGCGGATATTGAGCCGCGAGAATTGGAGAGCCGGCTCGGTCAAATTCTGCTCAATCAATATCGCGTGGAGCAAAGACTTTTGTTAAGCTGTTACATTCGCAACGAACTCGGAGAAAAATTTGTCGGCAATGCGATTAACGATGTTGTGGTATCAAAAGGCGGCGTTGCAAGAATGTTGCATTTGGGACTTCACATAAACAATACGCATTTAATGGACTTTAAAGCGGACGGGCTGATTGTTTCAAGTCCGACAGGCTCGACGGCTTACTCTTTGAGTGCCGGGGGACCGATTTTAAATCCGACGATCGGTGCGGTTTTGATTACTCCCATTTGTCCTCATACTTTTCAAATGCGACCGCTTGTCGTAAGTGAGAATGACGAAGTTTTTTTGAAGATTGAGCCGAGCAGCAATATTTTGCTTACTCTGGACGGGCAATCAAGTCAAGTTGTTCGTCCGGGTGACGATGTGGTTATTCGCAAGGCAACTTCCTCTGCACAGATTGTAAAATTCGATGACAAAAGTTATTATCGTATTCTGAAGTCAAAACTTTGGGGAACGGACGAATCTGAGGATTAAAGCGGTCGGCTGTCACCGACGCTCCGGTCCGCCAATGCTCTGAAAGGAGAATCAAATTTGAAAGACGACTTAAAAAATAAATTGATCGAAGAAGTCGGAGCGACGGATTTTGAAAAAAATTTGCCGGAAGAAATCGAAGGTTTCCGGCTGAAAAAAATCTTCGATGCGACCGGCGACAAATTCAATTATTTTTCTTATGAAAATCCGGAAAGGCATTGTACTTTGACGGCTTATTTTCACGAAGAAACCGGAGAATATAAAATTCGCGTAAAAATCGGATTGACGGAATTTTGTCTGACGGATTTTTTTGCCGACAAATTCCCGGAATTTAAAGTCAAACTCGATTCCGGAATAAGGGGAATAATTGAAAATCTTGCCGACTTCGACAACCCAAAAATAAATTCGCTCGTGCGGGACAAAAAAATTCCGGGGTGGGAGTACGGGAAAAATTTTCCGGCAACGCTTGAAGGTTTTGAACTTTTCATAAAACCGACCGCACCCGTCGAATTTACGAACGGTTCTTTCATAATCGCAAACTATGCGGATTTTAAAATTGAAAGCGATTTTGTTCTGTATTACAATATTTACACCGACGAATTTTCCGGAGAGGCTCATATAAATTCCGTTCCGGATGTCAGTTACACTTTCGACTCGAAGGAACTTCCGGAACTTGAAGAAAAGTTGAAGGAAAATCTTGTTGAAGAATTGCGTATGATTCGCCGGCGTTCTGCGGAAACCGGCGTTTGAAACAAAAAAATTTTTTGAGGAGGCTGCACGGTGGATTTAAATTTTGCGGAAATTTTAAAGACAATAATACTCGGTGTTGTGGAAGGGTTGACGGAATGGCTGCCGATTTCCAGCACCGGTCACATGATACTTGTTGACGAATTTATAAAATTGAACGTCAGCAAGTCTTTTATGGATATGTTTTTGGTGGTGATTCAACTCGGTGCGATTTTGGCGGTCGTCGTTTTGAATTTTGAAAAACTCAATCCCTTCTCGCCGTACAAAAATCGGACGGAGAAAAAGCAGACCGTTCAACTTTGGCAGAAAGTAATTTTGGCTTGCATACCGGCGGCGGCAATCGGCTTGCCGTTCAATGATTTTATGGAAGAACATTTTATGACTGCGGAAGTTGTCGCCGGTGCTTTGATTTTTTACGGAATACTTTTTATCGTCGTGGAAAATTACAATCGCTACAGAAATCCGAAAATCAGGACTTTGGAGCAACTCGATTATAAAACCGCATTGATAATCGGACTGTTTCAAGTCCTCTCACTCGTTCCGGGAACTTCGCGGAGCGGCTCGACAATTTTGGGCGGAATAATTTTCGGGACAAGTCGCGTCGTCGCGGCGGAATTTACATTTTTTCTTGCAATCCCGGTAATGTTCGGGGCAAGTCTTTTGAAATTGGTAAAATTCGGATTTGAATACACGGGAGCGGAAATTGTAATTTTGCTTGTCGGAATGATCACGGCGTTTATCGTGTCGATTTTGTCGATAAAATTCCTGCTCCGGTACATCAAGAAAAACGACTTCACCGCCTTCGGTTGGTATCGGATAATTTTGGGAATAATCGTTGTCGGTTGGCTGTTCTTTGTGGGAAATCCGGTGTGAGGTAATTTGAAATGAAAATTTTTGCGGGGCTGGGAAATCCCGGAGCCGAATACGCCGGGACGAAACACAACGTCGGCTTTATGCTTGCCGACAAAGTTGCGGAAAAAATCGGAGCGGCGGATTGGCGGGAAAAATTTAATGCACTTGTTGCGGAAAGTTTTTTTGAGGGCGAAAAAATTTTTGTCGTCAAGCCGCTGACTTTTATGAATTTGAGCGGCGAGGCCGTCGGAGCGATTTTCAATTTTTACAAGGCGGATACTTCCGAATTGATTGTCGCCCATGATGATATGGATTTGCCGGTCGGAAAAATTCGACTTCGCCCGAAAGGCAGCGGCGGCGGTCATCACGGAATTGAGTCGATTATTCAACATTTGGGCGGCAGGCAAGATTTTCCGCGAATAAGAATCGGGATCGGTCACCCGACGGAAAATCGTTCGGTCAATTCTCATGTTTTAAGTCCGTTCACTCCGGAAGATTCGGAAAAAATCAGGGCGGCGATCGAAGAACTTGTCCCGGCGACTCTCTGCATTTTTAAAGAAGGCATTGATCAAGCGATGAACAAATTTAATCCACGCAAAAAAGAATGACCGACCGGAAAATGAATACAAAATTTTTGAAAGGAATATCCGGCTTATATGCAGAATAAGCCGCCGTCCGAAAGTTCGGACGAGTTTTTTTAATTGTTAACCGGAGGGGTTTTTGTTACATGGAAAATTTTTTTAAACTCAGAGAACACGGTACCGACGTAAAGACTGAGGTCAGAGCCGGAATAACGACATTTATGACGATGGCGTATATTCTGGCGGTCAACCCGATTATCCTGAGTGCGGCGGGTATGGATGCCGGTGCGGTATTTACGGCTACGGCTCTGGCATCGGCATTGGCGACTTTGATAATGGCGTTCCTGGCAAATATGCCGTTCGTCTTGTCGGCGGGCATGGGACTCAACGCCTTCATGGCTTATACCGTCGTAATCGGAATGGGTTATACTTGGCAGGAGGCATTGGCGGCGGTTTTCGTCGAAGGAATAATTTTTATAGTCTTATCTGTTACAAACGTTCGCGAGGCAATTTTTAATGCAATCCCCGCCCCGCTGAAAATTGCGGTATCCGTCGGAATAGGATTGTTTATCTGCTTTATCGGTCTGCAAAATGCTCACATAGTCGTTGCCGGCCCGACGCTTGTAAAACTTTTCCCGTTCGGCAGTTCATTGAGTGACGGGACTTTCAGTTCCGAAGGCATTACCGCACTTTTGGCATTTATCGGACTTATGTTGACGGCGATCTTGATGATAAAAAATGTGCAAGGCAGTATTCTTTACGGAATTGTTTTGACTTGGGTTATCGGTATGCTCTGCGAAGTTGCCGGCTTTTATGTTCCGGCTCCGGACAAAGGTTTTTTCAGTCTGTTTCCGTCCGGAATAATTTCGGCTCCCGCCTCCGTCGCTCCGACTTTTATGCAACTTGATTTCAGTTTGATTTTGTCGGTAAACTTTATAACAATTTTGCTTTCCTTCCTGTTCGTCGATATGTTCGACACGATAGGAACGGTTATAGGCTGTGCGTCAAAGGCGAATATGCTTGACAAGGACGGAAAACTTCCGCAAATAAAGAAAGTTCTGTTGACCGACGCTGTGGGAACGACTGCAGGTGCGTTGCTCGGAACGTCCACCGTCACGACTTTTGTCGAATCTTCTTCCGGTATTGCGGAGGGGGGAAAAACCGGATTGACTTCCGCGACTTCTGCGGGATTGTTTTTGCTTGCATTGTTTTTCTCGCCGTTGTTTTTGGCAATTCCGGCATTTGCGACGGCTCCCGCTCTGATGATCGTCGGATTTTTGATGATGCAACAAATTACAAAAATGGATTGGACGGTTGATTTGGCTGACGCTATACCTTCATTCATAACAATTTTTGCGATGGCTTTTACTTATTCGATTTCGGAAGGAATTGCCTTCGGCGTAATTTCTTACACGATTTTGAACGTATCGACCGGAAAATCTTCAAAAGTCACGATATTGATGTACATTCTCACCTTGCTTTTTGTCCTGAAATATATTTTCCTTTGATTTGGAGTTGTTTGCCGTCTTGAATGGTTACGTCTTTTTACTCGCGTCAATTTTGCTTGAAGTTTTTTCAATCGGCAATCGGAATTGCTTTGATAACAGTCGGCGTGGCGTTGTTGAATCTGCGTCATTGACTTGAGAAAAATTTTTTACTCTCAACACCGTCCGGCAATTTGCGAAAATCAACTGCAGGACGGTGTTTAATTTTTTTTTGAGAAGGGAAAGATGATTTTGAAAATTTACAGACTTTATCAAATTGACGCTTTCGCGGAAAAAATTTTCGGCGGCAATCCGGCGGGAGTCGTTCCCAATGCCGACGGACTTACCGAAAATCAGATGCAAAAAATTGCCCGCGAAATGAACAATTCCGAAACCGCCTTTGTCTTTAAATCCGATTCGTCGGATTATGATATTGAAGTCAGATTTTTCACGCCGACGACCGAAATAAATTTGTGCGGTCACGCGACAATTTCAACTCACTTTGTCCGGGCTTTGGAGGGTGACGCAAAAATCGGAATTACACTTCAAAAAACGAAGGCGGGAATTTTGCCGGTTGAAGTTGTCAAAGACGGTGAAAATTTTTCCGTCGTCATGTCGCAGGGAAAAATAAAAATCGACGATCCTTATTCTCCGGAACTTGTCAAAAAAATTGCCGACGCTCTGAAAATTTCGCCGGACGATTTTAACGAAAATTGCCCGATTGCCGGTGCGGACAATAAAATTGCCTTCGTCGGAATAAAGTCAAACGAACTTCTTCACAACCTTCAACCCGACCTTGCCGCTCTCGAAAAAATAAGCTCCGAAATAAATCGCAACGGCTTTTATGTTTTTACTTTAAATCCCGGCGAAAAATTTTTCGTACACGGCAGAATGTTCGCTCCGGCTTGGGGGATTGCGGAAGATCCGGTTACCGGAATTGCCGGCGGCGGGATAGGGAGTTATTTCGTAAATTTCGGAATTTGCCGGGAACTTGAGAAAAACAACCGGCTTGAATTTGAAATTATTCAGGGCGAAAAAATAAATCGTGCCGGCGAAATGAAAGTTATTGCGGAAATTGCCGGCGGCAGGGCGGAAAATGTAAAAATTGTCGGAAGGGCGGTTGTCGCTTTTAAATCCGAATTTATTCTCTGAATTTTTTTGGAGCGGAAAAAAATTTGGGGCGTGTCTGTAAAAGATCCGATCCGGTGCGGGTTTGGTCTTTTTTTTTGCTTTGAGAAAAACGCACTATAAAAGCCCCGCAACAAATTGCGGGGCGTCGATTTCGCTGGAGCCGACTGTCAGACTCGAACTGACGACCTGCTCATTACGAATGAGCTGCTCTACCAACTGAGCCAAGCCGGCAACAAATGTTCCAAACATCTGAAACTCCGTAAGAATACATCAAATTTCTTAATTTGTCAAATTTTTATTTTTCGTGTCGTGCGAATTTTGGAAGAAAAATTTTCACCGGTTTGCGTGAAAGATTTTTGTATGATAAAATTCGATTTGAAAGGAGATCGGGAAATGATTGAAATTGAAAATGTAACTTACACTTACATGAAAAAAACTCCGTTTGAAAAGACGGCTTTGCAAAATATAAATTTCAAAATTGAGGCGGGCGAATTTTTGGCTGTCGCCGGACATACCGGCTCCGGGAAATCGACTTTGATTCAAGTTATTGCCGGACTGATTGATTTGTCCGAAGGCTCCGTAAAAATCGACGGCGAAAACGTCAAGAAAAAATCTGCACGTCAAAAAATAGGAATCGTTTTTCAATACCCGGAGCATCAGCTTTTTGAAGAAACGATTGAAAAAGATATTTCTTTCGGGCCGCGAAATTTCGGATTGAGTGAGGAAGAAATTTCAAAAAGAGTTGACGAATCCATGAAGGCGGTCGATTTGGATTTGAATTTGAAAAACCGGTCGCCGTTTGAACTTTCCGGCGGTCAAAGGCGGCGGATTGCAATAGCCGGAATTTTGGCGTTGAAACCGAAATATTTGATTTTGGACGAGCCGACTGCCGGATTGGATCCGAAAGCAAGAGAAAAACTTCTGTCCGAAATTCAAGCTCTGCATAAATCCGGCGTGACCGTGATTTTGGTTTCTCATTCAATGGAGGACATTGCAAAACTTGCCGGACGTGTAATTGTTTTGGCACGTGGAAAAATTTTATTCGACGGCAAGCCGCGAGAACTTTTCACTCAACCGGAAATTTTGAAAACCGCCGGACTTATGCCGCCTGCCGTCACCGGACTCATGGAAGAAATTTCAGCCGCCGGCTTTGAAGTCGAAAAAAATTTGATAACGATTGACGAGGCTGTCGAATGTTTGGTGAAAAAATTTAAAAAGGGGCTGTGAAAAAACTAAAATTTAGTTTTTTCGGGAGTTTCAACAGTTTTGTGTAAGTGAAAAAATTTTTTAGACTTTGCTTTAAAATATCCGCAACTTAATCTGCCGGACGCTCTCCGGTCTTTCCGGTGAATTTATGATAATTACCGCCCTTGCGACGACTCATAAGTTCCGCAAATAAATCTTCCGGCTTGATTCCGTGCCAAGCCAAAAGTACAAGGCAATGATACCACAGATCTCCCATTTCATACAAAATTTGAGAAGTTTCTTCATTTTTTGACGCGATAATCGTTTCGACAGCCTCTTCGCCGACTTTCTTCAAAATTTTGTCGTGACCGTGTTTAAAAAGATAATTCGTGTAAGAACCTTCGACCGGGTGACGCTGACGATCTTTTATCACGGAATACAATTCGTAGAGAACGACAGCCAAATTTTCCTGCGGCGGTTGATTTGCTACGACAAGGGATTTGTCATTTTCGTCGAGCCTGCGTCCGCTGAAACAGGAATAAGTGCCGGTGTGACAGGCAACGCCGGTTTGATGAACTTTTATCAAGAGCGTATCGCCGTCGCAATCGTAATAAATTTCCTTGATTTTTTGAACGTTGCCGCTGGTTTCTCCCTTTTGCCAGAGAGTTTGACGGCTGCGGCTGAAAAACCAGGTGTAACCGGTTTCCAGAGTTTTTTTGAGTGATTCCTCGTTCATATAGGCGAGCATCAAAACTTGACCGCTTTCCTCCTGAATTATCGCCGGGACAAGTCCCTTTTCGTCAAATTTGATTTTTGTAATATCAATTTCCATTTCTGCTTTTAACCTCCATACAAATTACATACTCCACCTGAAGATTCGATTTAAATTTACAGACAGACCGGGCACAATTGAAACCGGAACCTCATACTTGATATTTGCCTTGTCCGATTCGTTCAATTGTTCCGATTCCCGTCTCGTGTAATGCTGATATTCTCCTTCAAAAGAAAATTTTCCGTCCTTCAAAATATACACGTCAATACATCTCATATAAGGGTCAATTATCCAGTATTCCTTTACTCCGACAGCCTCATAAGTATCTTTTTTTACGGTCAAATCTCTTTGCTTTGTCGATTTTGAAAGGACTTCCGCAACCATATCCGGCACGCCGTGAATGGCTCCGATCCAATCAATTATTTCCGAGTTTTCCGATTTTATCACGGTTAAATCAGGTTGAAAGACGCTGCCGTCCGGCAAATAAAGGTCTACGTTGTCCGTGAAAACATTACCTTCAATGTTGTTGTCTTCCATATAGTTCATTATGATTCTTCCAAAATTAAACAATGTTGCATTGTGTCCGGCTGACGGTGCAGGTGCCATAAATTTTTTTCCTCCTATGATTTCATAATTATCCCTGAAATATTCCAATCTTTCATTGATCATTTTTAATCACCCGCCAAAAAATTCGTTTAATCGGAAATTTCATCTTCCAAAATTTTTCTTGCTTCATTCAATATTTTTTGAATATTCGGCAACAATGATTTTGCAAACGGATCTCTTTTTAAAATTTTCCTGTAAGTTTCAACTTCGGCTTTTGAAAGATATTTAAACGCTTCAAAGGGATCACGCTCCACTCCGCCGATACATATACAAATCAGCTGCAGTTTCTTCATTTTTCTTTACAAACCGACCGTAACGATACATACTCATCGCGTCGCCCTCCCAAAAAAATTTTAAATCACTTCGGACATAATTCGAGCGTTTTCCGGTGCGGACAGTGAAGGCGAGAATTTTTTCAATGCCTCAACCGCCTTGTCGAAAGAATTTGCCAAGACCAATTCGACGCGATTTCCCAAAAGTTTTTTCGCCTGTCTGAAAAGCAACGAATAATCCGCTCCGGAAGTAACCAAGACGTAAGCCGATGCCAAATCCGAATGAGCCGCTCCGACAATTTCGGCGAGCGACGGCGAATTTTCATTACTGCCGGAAACCAAAACCGACGCACCCGCATCCTGCAAAATTTGAGCCTCATCTCTGTCTTTCGCGACAGCCAACGCCGCAACTTTCAACAAGGCGTCTTTCGCCGGCAGGACGTGTACTTCGCTCATATTCGTGATTTTGACATCACGCAAAGGTCCCCAACTTATTGCCTGCTCCAATGCCGCCCCGACATGATCCGTATGCAGGTGAATTTCAATTCCGCCGTTCATTTTTTCAACGATTGAAAAGCTGCTCAAATCCCGCATTTGTTTTTCAAGTTCCGGAATATCCACCTTTGAATTTTTTACGCGAAGTCTTACGCAGTAAGGGCGAACTCTGTCGTTGCGGGGATCCGGCATATTTTTGTGAGTGCCGAGTCCCAAAGAAAGACTGACCGCCGGCGAAACAAAATTTCCGTCCAATCCCTTCAGACAGCCTTTCAAAAAACTGAGCATTATATGAGCTCCCGCGTCCGGTCCGGAAGTTTCCGGAGCACTCTCTCCGGATTTTATCGCCGTCTCCAAAATTTCGGAAATCGGCTTTCCCGCTCTGACTGCGTGATACGCACCCTTTGCAACCGCCTTTGCCACAGTGACAAAGGGCGTTTCCGTGTCGTCCGGAATGACTCTTTGAGAATACAAAATGCCGTACTGAAATGCCTTGCCGAACTCCGAGCCGGTCGCGTCATATTTCCCGGTCAATCCCGCATCGATTCCTCTGAACATTTGAGCCAAAACAACGCCGGCATTTCCCCTTGCACCGAAAACCGCCGCCGTCGAGACTCTGCGACTCAAGCCGCCGATCCCGGTATCTTTCGCGTCGGCAAGCGGCATAACCGCCGCCCCCATCGTCCTCAAAATATGAGTGCCGGGCAAACTGCCGAAATCCAATGCGTTTATGTTTTCATACTCCAACAAAAATTCGCTGTACGCTCCGGAAATCATTCGTTTAAAATCTCCGCCGGTTATTACTTCTCTGTTCTCAGCCAAAATCTAAACCTCCCAACATTTTTTGCGGGACAAAGAATCTTTGACCCGGCGACACCCGTCGATTTATAAAAATTTTCTCAAACTTCTGCACGGCAGTTTACAATCCCGTTGCCGATTTATGAAAGTTTAACACTTTGAAAAAGTTGCGTCAACAAAAAAAGGCGGCGTAACCTTCGCCGTGCCGAATATGTAAAATTTCGCGTAGAAATTTCATTCGGATTTGCAAGTTTTCCGTCCGTGTGATATAGTTTCCAAAAATACATTTAAAGAATATGGAGAGTCTGAAAATGGCAAAATTGAAAAATAAAATTCAAAAGAAATTGACGGCAAAAAACAATTCCGCACCCGCTCCCGCTCCCGCACAACCCTCCGCACAAACTCCGGCACAAAATTTACCGCAAAGCCGCGTTTCGTTTCTGGGATCTTTGCCGCCGATTCCGGCAGTTTCCGTAATAACTCCGATGTACAATTCGCAACGGCATATAAAATCATGCGTTATGAGTGTCCTCAATCAAACTTTTCCGGATTTTGAATTGATTCTGGTTGACGATTGCTCCACCGACGACACGATGAAAATTGTTTCGGAACTTGCGGCAAAAGACAATCGAATCAGAATTATCCGGCTTGAAAGAAATTCCGGAGGAGCGTCCGAGCCGCGAAATACCGGAATGAGAGTGAGTCGCGGAAAATATATTGCCTTCCTGGACAGTGACGATATGTACACGAAAACCGCACTTGAAGAACTTGTAACTTTGGCGGAACAGTGGCAGGCGGACGTGGTTCACACGGAGCAGGTTTATTTCCCGGAAAATAAAGTTATCGACGTGACCGACGACACAAAATTTACTACCTTCAGCAAGGAACTCGGCGGATTTTGTGACAAGCCGGTACTTGAAACCGCCAATCTTGCCGAACGTATTCAACTTTACTATCAATGCAGGTATTTCGGCTGGGTTCACAACAAACTTTTCCGTCGCGATCTTTTGCAGGAAAAAAATATACAATTTCCCCTGCTCAAAACTTCGGAGGATATAATTTTCTATTTCTTCGTCGTCTGTTCCGCTCCTCGAATTTTGCGGGTGCCGAATATAATTTACATTTACCGGGAAAATCCGGATTCCATTACCCGGAAACAGGTCACGGTCGAGGAGTCGATAAATGCGTTGGATCAGCTGATGATAGAGGGAACGAAGGCAATGGACGATTTTATGAGCAAAATTCCTTTCTTCGTCGAAAATCCGCAATTCAGACAACTGCCGATAGATTATATTATTCAGCAACATCTTATTTGGACGCAAAGATTTTACGAAAAATATTCGCCGGCACAGCTTGACGGACTCATCAGGCAGGAACTCAAAAAATATTGCGGCGACTATTACGCATTTTTTGCTTATATGTACAGTGCCGTCCATTTGTACCGTATGAGGATTGTGAATTTTGAAAAACAAATTGCCGAACTGAAAAACGGCTCCGCGACTTCCGAAACTCCGGCGGCGAACCGGTGAACCGGGGAAATAGGGAAATAGGGAATCAGTCTTTACTCTAAAACGCTAACGCCATAATTTTAGTTTGTATGCAAGCGATGCCGGGACAATGTTTATTTTCGTTCCCGGCACAAATATTTTATACAGCTTTATTTCCCTGTCGCCGACCGTGACGATTAAATTTGTCCCGACTCCCGTCCTTAAAGACAATTCTTCAAAAATCCGGTTCATATCGTCCATTATAAAATATCCGTCCTCTTCCCGGAATTTTCCGTCACTCTCCATAAAAGGCAAGCCCACGCCCTGCGATTTGTACTTTGTTCGGAGCAGGACGAGATTCTTTCCGTCTGATTCCAACTCTTCGATAACCGGAGTTTTTTGGACTGAGTGAGTAAATTGTATTGTCACCGGAGTCCCTTTTTTCGCCCGGACATCGGCGAGAAGAATTTGCCTGCCGTCAATTTCCGCCGTCACATAAATCTTTTGACCGGAAAACAAGATGTAAAAAATGCTTAAAACAAATATCAAACAGGCAACGTACAAAAAGTCAGTTCCCTTATGCATGGCAAAATCCTCCGGTCAGCGATTGTATAAATGTGCCGTGCCGTTAATCAATTCAACCGTAAAATTTTCTTCGTCCGCTCTTATTACATTTACCGCAGTATTGAATTGGGCAAACTTCCACATATTGCGGACGGGAATATCCAAAATTTTGCACAGAATCAACCGGTTTGCAGCACCGTGAGCAACGATTATTATGTGTTGATTTTTATGCGGAGTGTTGTGGGCGGCGACGATTTTTTGAAAGGCGGCAAAACATCTGTCTTGAGCCTCAAAGAAAGTTTCCGCGTTTTTTATTTGCAAATTGTCCGGCTCTTTGAAAAATTTCTCCATGTCCTCCGGATATTTTTCCGCAAGTTCGCGAATAAATTGACCTTCCCAATCGCCGAAATTTATCTCCCGGAGTTCCGGAACTTCCGAAACATTGACACCGAATCTGTCCGCCAAAAAAAGTGCCGTGGTCTTTGCCCGCGTCAAATTGCTTGAGTAAACCGCGTCTGCCGTTTCAAAAATACAATGTGCCGCCAAAAGCCGAGCCTGATGAAGTCCGTCCGGTGCAAGGTGAATGTCGGAATTTCCCTGAAGTTTTCCCTGTAAATTCCAAAAAGTTTCGCCGTGCCGTACAAGCATTATTTTCAACATATTTTTTTGCCTCTCTCAAATATCGTGTTTACAAGCTTTGTTTATGAATTTTAATCCGGGAGTACCGGAATTGCAACCGGATTTTTCAAATACGACTGCGGCGGCGATGCAGCCGGACAAAAAATTTTCGGTGCAAAGGATAAAAGAAAATCCCGCCGAATATTTCAAAACGAAATTGAACGGAGGGAATTTTTGTGAACAACAGGATAAGAAATTTTTCAATCATAGCACACATAGATCACGGAAAATCGACGCTTGCCGACAGACTTATAGAAATGACCGGCACCGTCGAAAAACGCGAAATGTCGGATCAGCTTTTGGACAACATGGAACTTGAACGCGAGCGGGGAATTACGATCAAGGCTCAGACGGTAAGATTGAAATATGTTGCGGCGGACGGGGAAGAGTATCAACTGAATTTAATCGACACGCCCGGTCACGTCGATTTTACTTACGAAGTTTCAAGAAGTCTTGCCGCCTGCGAAGGTGCGTTGCTTGTGGTTGACGCGACGCAGGGTGTTGAGGCTCAAACTCTTTCAAACGTCTATCTTGCGTTGGAGCATA
Source organism: uncultured Selenomonadaceae bacterium (assembly GCA_905236145.1). Taxonomy (GTDB): domain Bacteria; phylum Bacillota; class Negativicutes; order Selenomonadales; family Selenomonadaceae; genus Quinella. The sequence continues at coordinate 442 of CAJOOE010000132.1, read as the reverse complement.
ATCTTGAAATTATTCCGGTCATAAACAAAATTGACTTGCCGAGTGCCGATATTGACCGGGCAAAGACCGAAATTGAGGAGGCAGTCGGGCTGGACGCGAGCGACGCAATTCCATGCAGTGCGAAAACCGGCGAAGGTGTCGAAAATATTTTGGCGGCGATTGTCGATAAAATTCCCCCTCCCCGGGGCGACGAAAACAAACCTTTGCAAGCCTTGATTTTCGATTCTTATTTCGATTCGTACAAAGGTGCGGTCGCTCACGTTCGACTTACCGAAGGCAAAGTAAAAAAGGGTGACAAGTTGAAACTTATAGCGACGGGAAAAGAATTTGACGCGACGGAGATAGGAATTTTTTCGCCGGGAATGACCGAGCTTGAAGAATTGAAAGCCGGAGAAGTCGGATATATTTGCGGGAGTTTGAAAGATGTTCGCGATGTTCGAGT